>PXBU01000206.1 GCA_003566795.1 Puniceicoccaceae bacterium
CCGTGCCGGACCCGGAGAAAGTCAGATTCTCGGAACCGATAACAGCATAATCGTCGTTGATATTAAAGCTATTACCGATGCTGCGAGCGGCACCAAAGGCTTGGATTGCGCCGCCGTTGATGTCAAAAGTGCCCGAACCGAGGGCGCTGTTGCTGCCTATTTGGAGCGTGCCGTCGTTCAGGGTGGTGCCGCCGGAGTAGGTGTTGTTGTTATTTGTTAGGCGCAGGGTGCCCGTGGCGTCCATGGTGAGGCTGCCCCCTTCGGTAATCCGGTTATTGATGATGGTCAAACCCTCGCCGACGACCTCAATGTCATTCCCATCGGTTTCGAGTCGGTTACCGCCAAAGGTGAGGGTGCCTGAGCTGTTTTGGGAGATTCGGAGGTCGTCATCCAGCAAAACGTTGGCGTTGATAGAAGGGGAGCTGTTGCCGATCAGAGTGAGGTTGGCTCCGTTGCCATCGTTATCAAAAATGAGTTCGCCGTCCCCGATCGTGAAGTTGGCACCGGTTGTGTTGGCGATGGCAAGGATTCCCACGGTGCGATCGCCATCGAGTTCAATCGTCCGATTGTTTAAATTGGGGTCGAGATTACGAATCAGCGCCCGGTCGCCGGCATCGTCGGGTGGGTCGGGGCCGGTCCAATTTTGGTCGCGGTCCCAATCGTTCTTTTGGCCGCCGCCGCCCGGGTGGCCTGCGCTCCATTCATTGAATCCGGCCAGGGTAGGCACAATTTCGTAAGTGCCGCCGCCGAGGTCGATCAATTCGGCATCGCCCCAGTCGCTGAAGTTTATGTTGTTGAGGGGGCCGGGGCCGTTTCCGAAGCTGCCCAGACTGTTATCCAATACCTGCAAGCGGTTGTCGCCGTTGCCACTGAGATCACCGCTCCAATTGTCGATTGTTAGCAGCCCGCCACTGCGGGTCATATCGTCAAAGGTGAGATAGCCGCCGGGCTCGTTCTGGAAATCAAGATTTGAGCTGGAAGTCAGGTTAAGCAGGCCCAGTTGGTCGGCAAAGCCCGCTGTCCTGAAGGTGCCGCCGTTGAGGGTGAGCCCCATAGAGTCGGCGAACACGTTGTCGGCCCCGAGGGCGACGGTGCCGCTATTGATGTTGAGGGTGCCGGTGAGGGTGTTGTTGCCACTAAAGGTCGTGGTGCCGCTGCCGACTTTGGTCATCTGCGAAATTCCGGAAACGGTTCCCGAGAAAGTCGTGTCCGCTCCATTGCCGCCAAAGGTCAGGACTGGCCAGGCCAGCGAGTTGGACAATTCAAGGTTCCCACCGCCCGCCAGTGAGCCAAATGTGTTGGCACTGGTTTGTGACCGCACCGTCGCCCCTGTGGCGATGGTCACCGCTGGAGCGCTTGGAGTGACGTTACCGCTGAGAGTCAAGGTGCCAGCGTTCACATTCAGGGCGCTGACATTCGTCAGATTATTGTTTGCCTGCACGGTTCCTGCGCCCGTGATGGCGAGGGCGTGCCCGCCTCCGTCCGCGATCCCCTGGCTCAGGGTCAGGGTGGTTCCGCTTGCGGCCCCCATTGAAGCATTCCCCTGAAGGGTGATGTCGTTGGCCACCGAGTTGTTGCCAAACTCGTTCCATAGGGCAGCCTTGCCCGCTGCCCCGGCACCATTCAAACGAAGTTCGTGGTAGCCGAGAGCGATATTATTCCCCAGCGCCAATGTTCCGCCGGATTCCACTGTGGTCCCAAGCTCACCTGGCCCAAGCGCGCCAGCGTGTTCGATCTGCAAGGTGCCCGCGCTCACCGTGGTCGCCCCCGAATACGTGTTGTTGGCCCTGAGTATGGATGTCCCGGCTCCGGTATGAAAGAGCGGGTTTTGGTCATAGCCTGAGCCGGAAATGACGCTATCCACCACCAGAGTCCCGCCCGCCTCGGGACGCAGACTTAGGGCGTGATTGTTAGCGTTGATGCCACCTGTCATCGTTAGGGTGCTTCCCGAGTCCGCCCCGATGGTCGATGCAGTCGATTGTGTAACCGCTCCTCCGTAGGTGTTGGTGCCCTCCATGTTACGGAGCGCACCCAGGCCCAGGCGGCCATCGCCCGCCAGAGAGAGGGCTTCGTTGGCGATATTGATATTTCCGGCGAGACCAAGCGTGGCCCCGCTCTCAACCGTGGTGCCGCTGCCGCTACCGCCGAGTGCATTATCGGAGGCGGCTTGGAGAATGCCTCCCTCGACCACGGTCGCTCCGGTGTAAGTATTATTGCCGGAGAGAATTTTCAGGCCGCTGCCTTGGGCGGTAAGGTCACCCGAGCCGGAAATGTCGCCGCTGGCTTCCAATGTCCCAAATGAATTGAGAAAAAGATCGTTGCCCTGCATGGCAATATCGCCGCCCAGGCTGAGTGAACGATTTGTAAAGTGTTGAACCCGCAAGTCGTTCTCCAATTCAAAGTCAACCTGGATGCTGTGGTCGGCAGCGCCGGTCGGCGTTTTCAGAACACTGAGATAGGAATCTCCCTTGCCATCACTGTCAAAAATCCACTTCTGATCACTATCCGGTTGAATGGTATAGGCATGCTGCCCGCCGAAAAAAACATGGCGCACCGTTTTATCGCTACCATCGACGACGACGGTCATGGGCGCATTGGTATCGGGAAACTGGTCGGAAAAAACGATCTCGGCATGGTCAATCGGCTGGCTGGTGGGGGACCAATTGCTGTTTTCCGACCAGGGGGTCGGGTCGACATTCGTCCAATACCAAGTATTGGTGGCGCCGGTGGTGCTGACCTGAAGGTTACGGATTTCATAGACTTGATCCACCCCTCCCGTGCCCGCAGTGAATCCTATGCGCAGTAATTCCGGGCGCTCATAGGCCGAGACATCGGCGGTAAAAATCTCCACCAGAGGCCCGTCGAAGCCCGCCCGCATGCGCACGATCAATTCATCGTCCTCCGTCAGCTCGACCTCAAAGTAGCGATACTGCTCGGCATCCTGGTCCGGGCGGAAGTTTTGCCCCTGATAAGCCAGGCCGTTTCCAGAGACTCCAAGTATCGTCTCCAAATTGTCCAAAGCAGGGTTACCCGGCAAAGTGGTGTTCGTCCCATCGGTTCCCGCCAAATATTCATAGCCGGTGTTTCCGGAACCAGGACCGCGCAGGACGACCTCGCCCGGCCGCTGGCCAACCCCGCCATTTCTGTTTTCTGTTGGGTTGGAGTAGTTCCCGAAGACATCCAGACCGAGACCTAAATAACCGCCGGTCAGACCATCAATGGCATCGCGGTTGGCATAACCCAGCGAACCGCCGAATCCCCCTGGCGTGAGATCCACGGTGGCATCAGAAAGAAAAAAGGTAATACCATCTGCCCCCGTGCCACCGCTCCGATCCCAGAAGGTGAAGTCAAAACCCACTTTTACGTTGTTTCCCGCCGAGGGTATGGGCGAGTCCAGCCAGGCGGAATTAGCCTGGTTCCCGGTACGAGTGGCCAGTCGGAGCCATCCCTGCCCTGGGGTATCGAGCGCGAAGCCGTCCACCTCCGGATCCTGCGAGAGAGCAAAGCTGTCGGCCGTCAAACGCGGGCCGGGGAAAGCATTACCTTGTGTCAGTTGCCAGCCAGGCGCCTCGGAAAAACGGAAGGACTCTTGCGCGACAAACTGTGCCGCCAACGGTGAAGTCGCACTGATACACGCCAGTGTCGCAGCACAAAAAAGCCCAGCAGGTAGCAAGCGACCTGCCCTAAACGGCGCAGCTGTAAAAAATTTACACAATGTAAATAAAAGATTCGTAAAAGATATAAATACCGTAGATTCATAATTGTCAACGCGCTTGAGGGCATAGAGAGGATATTAGAACGACTTCTTCTTTCACGGGATACCAGAGAGATTAACATGCTCATGAACGGTTAAACCCATTCTCTTAGGGGCATTGCACCTAATCGGCCCGGACGGAGCCGGGGCCCTCCCGCCTGGGAGCGTCCAGCTCTGTCTGGATTACTGCGAGATACGCTCCCGGGTCAGTTCCCAGATGCGCTTCATGCGCCTGCGCTCGCGCCAGGCAATCAGAGCGGCCAGGCCAAAACCTGCGGCGACGGCGGCAGGCTCCGGCACGGGGACAACTTCGCCGTCAGCCAAGTGCAAGTTAACTGGCCCATAGTTTTCGAAGCGAATCTGGCTGAGTTGCTGGGCGGTGAGCCCGGTTGCATCATTGCCGAAAAACAGCTGATCCTTGCCTCCTCCGTCGGTGGGGATGCCTTCCCAGTTGACAATCGTAAGTGTTGCACCGGGATTCCACGTTTCGCCTGAGCTATCTGCAAAGCGGATCGTGCCACCGCCGCTACCGAAATCAATAGTTGAGTCTTCGGTTAAAGTCAGCGTACCAAAAAACTGTGCCGTCTGCTGGTCGTCGCCTCCAAGCGCAAAAGTGCCACCGTTCAAAA
>PXBU01000086.1 GCA_003566795.1 Puniceicoccaceae bacterium
GCTAAAGTGGTGATTCTGACTATAAATCGCAGAAAAAAGGTAGTAAAAAACCCTATAAAACAAGGGTATAAATGGCTATCTGCCGCTAATTAGGACAAAAAGGGTAGTATTATGAATATTGGCTGGATTCGCTTTCGTTATGCGGGTTCGAATCCCTCCATCGGCACCATCTAATATATCTGCAAATTCAATCGCTTAAATGCCATTTTAGGCTCCCTCGCGTAGTCTGAAAAAGTGCTGTGGGCCCAAACTGGGCCCATTGCGGGCCCAGAGCACAATGGTCTAGCATCTAACTGTCACTCCAGTAGGGCAACCCAGGCCATGCAATGAAAACGGTCGGTCGCAGACCGTGCAGCGATGCGGAAGCCGTCCGCCGTGGATTCAGAGGTCGAGACTGTGCCCGACGTCGGCAAGTGCTGGCCGAGACGTTGCGGGTGTTTCAGCAGGCCAATCCACCTGATCACTTCCATCAGCTGGCGCGCGAAAATCATGAGCGCTGGGCGGGCAGGGCGGAGCCTTCACCGGCCAGCCTTGAAGTGCAGATCCATGCCGGCGACTGGGGTGATGTCACGCTGGATCTCAGCCGCCGCTACGGAAAGATCTTCGCCGTCCTCAACATGGCCAATGCCTACGTGCCGGGTGGCGGCTACATCGAGGGCGCGGCCTCACAGGAAGAAAACCTCTACCGCCGCAGCGACTGCCACTTCTACATTCGTGACGAGGACTACGATCGCGCGGCCGACCGTTACCGGCCGCACATGACCGAACTGATCTCGGGCGTAAGCGGCCGCGTATATCTGGATGCCCGCCATCCTCGGGTCTGCATTCGCGGTGCCGAAGATCTGGACCAGCCGAACCTCGGCTACCGGTGGCTGGAAGAAGACGAAGTGTTTTCCTTCTACGAATTGCGGGCTGCCGCCCAGGATCTGCGCCGCGGCGACCGGTTTGACCCCGCGCTGGCCCGCTCAAAAATCGCCGCCCAGCTCGACACCCTGATCGATGCCAACATCCGCCACGCCGTGCTCGGTGCGTTCGGCTGCGGCGCCTTCCGCAACCCGCCCGACGAGGTGGCCGCCATCTACCGCGAGGAAATCGAGCGGCGCCGGGGCGCGTTTTCTGTCATCGCCTTTGCAATTCGGCAAATGCCCTACCAGGCATCCAACCTCATTCCGTTTCAGCGCGTGTTTGAAGGGTAAGTTCCTTCCGGGTGCGCCCGGCCAGCCTTCGTGCCCGCCGCGCTGGTGGGCTTTGAGTTGTGCGAGGTCAGGGCTGCGGCGCGTGATGCCGGGATCGGTCAGTCTTGAATGGATTCTGATCTTGTGCCGCGGCACTTCGGGTACCGTGAGCAACCCCAGAATTCGGAGCCAGCCCTGAGCCCTTTTTTCGCTAGTCTGAGAACCATTATCGAGCCACACTGTGGGCAGGCTGGTGCTGGCTGCCGCTCAGATGCACGCTGCAGCGCGGGCGATGGCTCGGAGACCTCAGCTCTGATTTGTGCGAGAAGTTCCTGCCCGTTGATCAGCTCAATATTTCGGCCTTCAGCGAATGCGACCGCGTCGGATGTGAACGCCCCCGATGTGACCACATAGCCCCCGACCGCTCCTTCGCTGGCCATGACGCCAAAGAGTTCGCGCACCGTGGTCACGGGCACCTTTCTGGCGCGCCAGTGTTTGCATTGCACCAGATACAGTTCACTGTTCCAGCGAAGCCGCAGATCGACGCCGCCATCCGGGCCGCTGCCATGGTTGGAAATCACTTCGAACCCGAGAGTGCGGAAGTGTCCGGCCAGAAGCTCTTCGAACTGTCGCCACCCGAGTTTTCCAAGGTCCGATGAGCTGGACCGCCTGACGTCTTTGACAAGACTCAGTTGGAATGCCCGTCGATAACTGGCGGCGAAGGCCGCCAGCAAGATCAGCCCTGGCACGGCCCACTGCAGCGCAGGCGCCGCCTGGACGAGCGTGTTCCAACCCAGGGCGGTAGCGAAGCCCTCATCGAACTCAACTGCTATAGGCTCCCGAGTGGATAGCCAGCGAAGGATGATAAAAACGACCGCTGCGAGAGCGAGACCCGCAGGCAACCCCGCCCGGCTGATGGCGATCATCAACAGCTCGATCGGATTGGTAGATCGACGACCCATTGCAAAGTCCAACGCGCCAAAGCCCCTTGAGATTATAGACGCCGAGGCCATGTGCAGACGCCCCCTGAGTGCTGCTGGCCGAACAGCAGTTGGGGACACGCTTCATGCGCGGAGCCGCTATTTGCTCGAAGGAGAAGAGGGCGGTAGACTTGGTTCAGGGCTTGTTGAATGGTAGGCATGCATTGAATAGACGACGCATCGAATCCGTGTTGCGTGAGCTGGCTGTGCCGCAGTTGCCGCTCAGCCTGAGAGTGCCAAAGCCGTGACCAAATCGGCCGCAGCGCGGACCAAGCTTCCGCGCGGCTTGCGCGGCGGCGCCACATGAAAGGCATCTTCACCACCAAAGTCATCCCGGAATATGACGACCTGCCAGAGCGTCAGTACCACTTTCCGCAAACCTATCTGAAGCAAGCCGAGCGCTGCGTTGGCGACTGGATCGTCTACTACGAGCCCCGTCGCTCCACGGGTGATCAGCCGGGTGGGCGGCAAGTCTATTTCGCAACGGCCATGGTCACCGGCATCAGGCCGGACCCAAAACTGCCGGGCCACTACTATGCTGACGTCCAGGGTTACTTCGAGTTTCCCCGGCCGGTGCCTTTTCGCGAAGGCCAGCACTACTACGAATCCATCCTGCAGCGCGATGACGGCGCCACCAATAAGGGCGCTTTCGGTCGAGCGGTCCGTGGCGTGCCGGACGACGAATTCTGGGCCATCCTCCAGGCCGGAATCGCCTCCGATCTGTTCGATGAAGAAGCCGAAAGCCTGGTCGCCGAACCGCCACCCGAACGCGCAACCGTCGAAACCTTCCTCAACCGCAAAGTTCGCGATCCCGCATTCCGCCGCCTGGTCCGCCAGGCCTACGATCTGCGCTGCGCGGTCTCCGGGCTGCGCCTGATCAACGGCGGTGGCCGTCCGGAAGTCCAGGCCGCTCACATCATGCCGGTCGAACACAACGGCCCGGATACCGTGCGCAATGGCATTGCCCTGTCGGGCACTGTCCATTGGCTATTCGATCGGGGGCTGATCAGCTTCGCCAATGACGGCCGCATTCTCGAGTCCTCACATGGGCTGCCTGATGAAATGGGAAGACTGATTCGGCCCGAACGTCGGTTGCTGTTGCCTCAGCAACCGGCTTTCCGGCCGCATCCGGCATATTTGCAGTGGCACCGAGAAAATCAGTTCAAACGATGAAAACAAAAATCTACCTTGGAGTCACCGATTCCAGATGGTTCAACTATTTGGCCGCGCAACAGCCAGACGAAGTCAATTTCTGGATGCCGGGTGCCTCAGGCTTCAAGGCGCTGCCCGAGGCTGGACTGTTTCTGTTCAAGCTGAAAAGCCCTAACGACTATGTCGTTGGTGGTGGTTTCTTCGTGCGCTACACCCGCCTGCCCGTGATGTTGGCCTGGGATGCCTTCGGCCAGAAGAATGGCGTTGAAAGCCTGCCGCAATTACTGTCCATCTTGCGGTCGCTACGACCTGATATCCATGCGTCTGACGAAATCGGCTGCTGCATTCTGGCTCAGCCATTCTTTTTTCCCAGAGAAAGCTGGATACCGACCCCGGCCGATTGGTCGAAAAATATTGTCCGCGGAAAAGGCTATGCCAGTGACTCCCTCGAGGGCGCGAAGCTGCTCGATGCTGTGCGCGAGCGAGTGCACGCCGTTGGAGAAACCGAAGGATTGCTGAGCCCATCCGGTGACCCGGAGCGTCCGCTGCGGATTATTCGAGGCCGCCTGGGGCAGGGTGCGTTCCGATCTCTGGTCACCGACGCCTACACCCGCCGCTGTGCCATCTCGGGCGAACGAACGCTCCCAGCCCTAGAAGCGGCTCACATCAAACCCTATTCCGCCTCTGGCCCAAACCGAACCGAAAACGGCTTGCTGCTGCGCTCTGACCTGCACCGCCTGTTCGATGCCGGCTACCTCACCGTCACGCCCGAGCGCCGGATTGAGGTCAGTCGGAGGATTAGGGAGGAGTTTGAAAATGGTCGCGATTATTACCGCTACCACGGCGAAAAGCTGTTCAAGGAACCCATCAACCCCGCCGAAAGACCGGACGCCGGCTACCTTGGTTGGCACAATGAACAAGTGTTTCGCCCCTGAATAGGCTCCCGACCTGCAATGGCCATCAAGAAATCCGAACTCTACTCCTCCCTCTGGGCCGGCTGCGACGAGCTGCGCGGCGGCATGGACGCGTCCCAGTACAAGGACTACGTCCTGTTCATGCTGTTCATCAAGTACA
>PXBU01000124.1 GCA_003566795.1 Puniceicoccaceae bacterium
AGCAAGCCCTTTTCAACAAGCGAGCGGAAGACCAAGCGACCGATGCGGCCGAATCCGTTAATTCCAATTTTTGTAGCCATTATGTATTATCTTATTTCTAGTTTAGATGAAAGCGTGAAAGTCACTAGCAAGGAGGCTTAAAAATCCCTTTGCAAGAGTTATTCCACGGACCCGGCAAACCGAATCAGCGCCAAAAAATTTCAACTTATAAGAGGTTGTCAAACTATTAGTTCAGTTAATCCGCCGCGACAC
This sequence comes from Puniceicoccaceae bacterium, assembly GCA_003566795.1. Classification (GTDB taxonomy): domain Bacteria; phylum Verrucomicrobiota; class Verrucomicrobiia; order Opitutales; family Coraliomargaritaceae; genus Coraliomargarita_B. The sequence continues at coordinate 253 of PXBU01000124.1, forward strand.
CAAATCGCTTGACACCATCATCTGATGGACTGGAGATAGACTCCCATATCGACGAATAGCTTGAAATATTTGTGAAAAACCCGTAGCTTTCTCGTTTTATTACATGAATTACTACCACTCTCCCTCTCGGCGGCTTCCGTCTGATGGATCGGCGCATGCGCCAAAATTTAGAATTAACCAAAACTATGAAGATTAAAAACTGGGATACCCTCATTTTTGTCGTTGCCTACCACGCGCTGATTCTCGCGCTGCTGCCGGCCTTCATCAGCGTCTTCTCCTGGGGCGCGGTGGCGCTCTTTCTGGTGACCTACATCATGGGTGGGTTGGCGATCACAGTGGGCTACCACCGGCTCTATGCGCACCGGGCCTACTCGGCGAATCCGTTTTTTGAGTGGTGCGTGTTGATTAGCTCCGCGCTTTCCTTCGAAATGTCCGCGCTAATGTGGTCGCACGATCACCGCTTGCACCACAACCATGTGGATACCGATAAGGACCCGTATTCGATCAAGAAAGGCTTCTGGTATGCGCACGTGCTGTGGCTATTTGACTACAAGCGCCGCTTCGACGCCTCGCTGGTGGAGGACTTGCTCCAGAATCCGCGCGTCGTTTTGCAGGACCGCTACTACCTCCACATCGTGGTCGCAGTGAACCTCGCGGTGTTCTTGCTGGGTTGGGCCATCCTGGGCAGCGCGCTCGCCTCCTTCTACATGGGCTTTCTGGTCCGGATGGCGATGATCCACCACAGAACTTGGTTCATCAATTCGCTATGCCATACGATTGGTTCCAAAACCTATGCCCGCGAACTGAGTGCGGTCGACAACGCGATCCTCGCTCTGCTGACCTTCGGCGAAGGCTACCACAATTACCACCACGCCTTCGCCGCCGACTATCGTAACGGCATCCGCTGGTATCACTTCGACCCTTCCAAGTGGACCATCTGGCTGGCCTCCAAGCTGGGGCTGGTCAAAAAGCTGCGTACCATCAACAACGTCACCGTGCAAAAATCCCTGGTGCTCAAAGATAAGAAAATGATCTTGGAGCACATCCGTGACGAAGCCGATGAATTTGCTGCTGAGTTGCGGGTAAAGCTGGAGGAACTCTCGGTTGCTTTTGAGGAAAAATCATCCGCGCTGATGCTCAAGGCGCGCGAGTTGAAACAGGCATCCGCTGAGCAGCGTAAGCACATCCAGCGTGAGATCAGTGCCCTGAAGAGTGCTTTGAAACAAATTTGGAACGAATGGATCGCTCTGACTCGCATGGCAGCGCGCCAATACGAGTTGCATCATTAAGCGTTGCTGCCAAACATGCCTGGGAGCTTTTCGCACCACCACTCAAACCCTCAGGCAAGCAACCACATAAAAAGATCACGCACAATTTTGGGCCAATCCGGACTCCAGCTCCTACCACTCTCCCCTACGGAGTTTCAGGCCCGATGGACTTTGAGCAGCGAGGCCCTTGCGGCGGCTCAAAAGGCCGCATCCACCGACTATAATACGTCCCAGTTGGTACTGCGCGTCTACTCGCTGCCGGAAGAGCCCGGCGTCAGTGATTTCTCAAATATCTGGAAAGATTACCGCATCGACCGCACGCAAGGGAGTGCTATGTTCACCCTCCCCAAGCCCAGCCCGAAGATTAACGCGGCCCTTGGCTTGATCAACCGAACCGGACAATTCAGCCCGGTCGTGCGAAGTGATCGGGTCGCCCTCCCTCCCCTGCCCCCTCCACCCACTGAAAAGCGGGCAGCCACCTCATTGGACTCGGCGCCGAGGGGCAAAGAGCTCGCCTACCATGCCCCTCCGGGGAGGTGGAAGGCCAGGTGAAGGACGTCGCATATCTGACTGAGTCACCCGAGGCGCTGAACCCGGATGCGGAGGGCACATTTTAAATTCAATCAAACGCTCGCAGCTGGTGCTGGTAGCTTACCCGGCCTCTCTTTAATTCCCAAAACTTAACTCCCGCGCATGACAAAGATAAGAAACCACATCCAAGCGGCCTACTGGATTCGCCCCGGCCAGGGCTGCGTTCTCCTGGCGCATAATTGGGTAAAAAACGATTCACCCCCGATCCAGCTTGAGGCCGAGGGCCTGGACTTGCACCATCTCCGGCCCATGCCAGCCGCGGAAATCGCTGAATTTACCGGCTACTACGAGGAGGACCGCAAGATTATCTTTTGCCTCAACCCGCTGCGTTATCCCCACATTGATTTCGAGCACGACACCGTGCGGGCGGCTGGGCCGTTCAACGATTGGGGCAGCTCTGAGGATGCTGGCGACTTCAACCTGCGCCGCTGCGAGACCGCAGCGGGCACGCCGCTCTATCAGGTGGCGATCCCGCATGAGCGGGTCGTCGCGGTGGGCAAGCAAATGACCTTCAAGTTCGTCACTCAAAGTTGGCACTGGCTGACGCCGCTGCGCTGCGCCCCCAATTTGATTGAGGATGAGGCGGGCAATCTCAACTACGGGCTCAATGTATCCCGCACTGGTCAACACGCATTTCTGTTTGAGGTCACAGGGGGTCGGGGAATGGATCAAGCCGCTCAGATCGCCTGGCGCGGTGAAGCGCCGCGACCGATTGTGCCGGGCTTATCCTTCTACGATTTAGCGTCGGACTATGCCTGCGGCGCTTCCGTAATAGAGGGCGATACCAGTATCCGGCTCTTCGCGCCGAGAGCGACCCGGGTGTCGGTGGAAATCGATGAGAGCGTCCACTTCAAGCAATCGCAGCGCATCGACCTTGAGTTACTAGACGACCAGGTAACCTGGGAGGCCATGTTCCCAGGCAACTACCACGGCTGGTATTATCGGCTCTTTGTCGACGGACCCGACGATGGCTGCACCACTCACTTTGATTACAGCCAGCCCCTGCTCGACCCCTGGGCCCGCGCGACCGTCGGCCCCACGGGCCCCGGCATCATCCTGGATGCCGCGCAAGCCACGCCCGTCACGCAGCGCTTCAGCCCACCCAAGGCGCAGGATCTGAATATCCTGGAGTGCCAGGTGCGCGACCTGGTGCGCCATGCGCCGATCGAACTATCGGAGCAAGAACGCATGGGATTTTCCGGTGTGACCAAATTTGTCCAGCAGCAGGACTGTTATCTGCGCAACCTTGGCATCAACACGCTGGAATTTCAGCCAATCCAGCAATTCGACAGCACCACGCAGGAGGCCTACCACTGGGGCTACATGACCAACAATTACTTCGCCCCCTGCGCTTGGTATGGCACCGCGCCGGAGCAAGGCTCCCAGAATGCCGAGTTCCAAGAGATGGTCGCCGCCTGTCACGAGCAGAATTTGTCGGTGATCATCGATGTCGTTTACAACCATCTGGGCGAACCGCCCAATCTGCTCTTCATCGACAAGGCCTACTACTTTCACCTAACTCCCGAAGGCGAATTGATCAATTGGTCAGGCTGCGGCAATGTGCTGCGCGCCGAGTCGGCGATGTCGCTGCGGCTGATCATCGAGAGCCTCAAGCATCTGGTCGAGGCTTATGATGTCGACGGATTTCGCTTCGATCTGGCCGAGCTGATGAGCATCGAAGTCCTCAAGCAAATTGGCGATGCCCTCCGGGACATCAAACCTGCCATCGCGCTGATCGCCGAGCCGTGGAGCTTTCGCGGCAGCATCCAATGGGATACCCGTATGGCGGGCTTTGCTTACTGGAATGACGGCTTTCGCGAGTTTGTGCCGCAGTATGTGAAGGGAGAGAGCAACGCCGATGCACTTGCCTACTTTGCCAAGGGCTGCACCGATCAAATGTCCGCCTGGCCCGCGCAGAGCATCAATTACGTCGAGTCACACGACGACCGCACCTGGCTGGATGCTATCACTGAAAACCCTGAGTTCAATGGCGAGCACCCCACTGAGAACGACGTCCTCAGGAGCCACATGATGGCGGCCCTGCTGTATACCTCACTGGGCGTGCCCATGCTCGCCAGCGGGCAGGACTTCATGCGCTCCAAGAGCGGCATCCACAACACCTACCAAATGGGTGACGTGAACGCGCTCAATTACGACCGCATCCAGAATTTCCAACATACCCACGATTACTTCAAAAGCTGGATTGCCTTCCGAAACTCCGACTGGGGTGATATCCTGCGGCTCGAAACAAATCCCGGC
>PXBU01000360.1 GCA_003566795.1 Puniceicoccaceae bacterium
AATCCGGAGAAGATGGCGCCGGCGACAAAGTAGGGCGGGAAGATGGTGGTGTGCCAGCCCGGCAGGATCGACGCGGCAAAGTCGAAGGACACGATGGTGTGAACCGACAACACCAGCGGCGTCGACAGGCCGGCCAGCAGCAGGTAGGCCATTTCGTAGTTGCGCCAGTGGTTACCGGCATTGCGCCAGCCCATCGCAAAGAGGCCGTAGAAATACTTGCGGAAGTGGTCGTAGCCCTCGGCGAACTTCTTTTTAAACTCGGTGGCACCCTGGTAGTTCCCCGCCTTCAGGCGTTGCATCGCGCGGTCGCGCATGGTGCCGAGATCGGGAATCATCCCCATATACCAGAAGAGCAGCGAGACGGTGCCGTAAGTGGAGACCGCAAACACGTCCCACTCCAGCGGAGAACGGAACTGCGGCCAAATCGCATTGGAATTAGGGATGGGGAAGAGCCACCAGGCGAACCAGACACGACCAACGTGGAAGAGCGGGAAGATACCCGCGCAGACCACCGCGAAAATCGTCATCGCCTCAGCGGCCCGGTTGATCGAAGTCCGCCAGCCCTGCTTGAGCAGGCAGAGCACCGCCGAGATCAGGGTGCCGGCGTGACCGATACCGATCCAGAAAACGAAGTTGACGATGGCCCAGCCCCAGTTGACGGGATTGTTTAGACCCCAGACCCCAACACCGGTTGTGACCAGCCAGAGCAAACCGAAGCCGGTGAAACCAGCTGTCATCAGGGCGACCGCCATGCAGACCCACCACCAAGTCGGGGTATCGGATTCGACGATGCCGCAGATTTTGTTGGTGACCCAATTAAAGTCGCGATTATTGGTGACGAGAGCCTGCTCTTCGAGCTGGGTCGGCTCCACTTTGTCAAGCAGAGCCGCCTGAGCGGGGTCCATCTCCTGTGATGTCGTAGCCATTTTTCAGTAAGCGCGGGTTGTAGAGTTAGTTAGCAGTCGTCGTTTCATCGCGGCCATTCTTCTTCGCAGCGCCACTACCGTAGCGCTGTTGGTAAGCACCGTAGGTGTAGGGATACTGGTAGGCATCCGGCATCTTAGGATTCGGATTGCGCAAGCGGGCCAGGTAAGTGGTGCGCGGGCGGACGTTGAGGTAGCCGAGTACGGAATAGTTGCGGTCGCTGGCTTTCAGCTTCGACACTTCGGTATCCGCATCAGAGACATCGCCGAAGACGATGGCATCGGTCGGGCAAACCTGCTGGCAGGCCGTTTTGATCTTACCATCCGGCACGTGAATATTTGCCGAGGCGCCCGCCTTCGACTTGGAGTCGATTTTGGCTGCCTCGATACGCTGGGTGCAATAGGTGCACTTCTCCATCACGCCGCGCATCCGCACCGTCACGTTGGGGTTGGCACGCATCTTGCCCAGTTCCGGTTCCTCGATGGCACCAAAGGGTCCCTTGTAGAATTCACCGATCTTGCGCTTGTTGTAATCAAAGAAGTTGAAGCGGCGCACCTTGTAGGGGCAGTTGTTGGCGCAGTAGCGCGTGCCCACACAGCGGTTGTAGGCCATGGTATTCAGACCCTGCCGGTCGTGGACCGTGGCATTGACCGGGCAAACACTCTCACACGGCGCGTTCTCGCAGTGCTGGCACAGCATGCCCATGAAAGAGACTTGCACGTCTTCCGGCACATCGCCCGGTTCATACTGGGCAGCCGAGAAGTAGCGGTCGAGGCGCATCCAGTGCATCTCGCGTCCGCGCAGCACCTGATCTTTACCCACAATCGGGATGTTGTTCTCGGATTGGCAGGCGACGACACAGGCATTACAGCCAGTGCAGCTGTTTAAGTCGATCGCGATCCCCCACTGTTGGGTCTTGGGGAACTTGTCCTCGTGGCCCCGCCAAATACCAACGTTGGGCGGAGGGCCGGAGAAGGTGGGATGCTCGTAAGCCGAACCACCACGGAACTGGCTGACGGACTTTTCCTGCAGGCTCTTGGAGTCGTGGATCCCGTAGTTCGCCGGCGCGTGGGACTCCATGCCCATCTCATTGGCAAAATTCGGGTTCTTCTGATAATGGTCGGCGTTGCCCTCGCGGAGAATCGCGCGGCCTTCCAGCGACCAGTGCTCCTGGGTGTTCGCCAGGTTGTAGGTCTCCTCCGTCAGCTGAAGCGTGGCCCCCGTGGCGGAAGCCATGCCAGAGGACTTGCGCAGGGGATAAAAGTTGAAGCCAACATCCTTCCCGACGCGACCGACTTGCTTGCGGCCCATGCCAAATGGTAGGATCACGGTGTAGTTGGCCATGCCCGGCACCACGTGAATGGGGGCCTTGATGGTGCGTCCGTCCAGCGTCAGCTCGGCCACCACCCCTTGCTCCATGCCGCGATGGAAGCGGGCTTTATTGCGCTGGAGCGTCCCCTTGGTCGCTTCCAGGAAGCCGCCCATTCGATTCATCGGACCCGTGCCGGGGAAGATCGGCACACCCTGCGCGGCTTCCAACTCTTTGGCCAGCCGGGGGCTGATCAGGATCGGGTTGTCCCAGGTGAGTTTGGTCATACCATCCGGCACTTCCATCAGCCAACCATTGTTGGCGTAACGACCGTCGTAGGCATGGGAGCTGGGCTCAAAGCGCACTTCAATCGACTCGGCGCTCAGCTGTGGTGCGCGCAGCTCGTCGGCCACCAGAGCGGAGGCCATGCGGCTACCGCTCAGCGACAGATCATGCTGCGGGTAAGCGGATTGACGGAGAAGGCCATCGCTCAGGAATTTGCTAAAGTCGTCGCCTCCGACCTCGAAAAAAGTCGCCCGCGCGATCTCGTAGGGATCCGTCTTGGACTCGCCGGCGATCCGCGCCAGAACTTCCAGTTCATTAAAGGTCGGGAAGAGCGGTTCGATCATTGGCTGCACCGGCACCAGCGTGCCATCGAAGGTGCGGCCATCGCCCCAGCTCTCCAGATAATGCGAGCGCGCGATCAGCAGATCCGCGGCAGCCGATGTTTCGTTGAAGCTGTAGCTGAGATGAATGCTTTCCTCCGCCTTGGCCATCAACGACTCAAAATCAAGATCCGCCGGTGCATCAAAGACGGGATTGCCCCCCAGGATGACCAGCGTTTTGACACCCTGCTCCAGGCGGGCGGCGACCGCCTCGATACCCGGCGCAGCGCTGGGCACTTCGACGTAATCAATCGGCGCGTCGAGCATGTCATTGATAGCGGCAACCAGGATATGCACCGACTCGGGCAGATGCGGTCCGGCGACCACTAACGACTTGCCGCGATGTTGTTTGAGATCCTTTGCGCATTCGGCGACCCATTTTGCATCCAGCTCCAGCGTCGCTGCAGCCTGATTGGCAGCGGCAGGCAGGTCGATGCTAAGTGCCGCAGCCATCTTGGCCACAAAAGCACCAATCTGACTGGTGGATAGGCGCAGGCGGTGGTCTGCCATCGCGCCGGTCGTGGTCATGCCACTCTCCACCGAGTAGAGACGGCTCATCTCGGACGCCTCGCTGGAGTCTTTAACCTTGCGCGTCATGGCGAAGCCACGGGCCGCACCGATGTCGGCGTCCTTACCGCAAAAATCCGCATCGACGGCAAGCACGCGCTTGGCCTGCTCGTAACGCGGCAGTGCGCGCAGGGGCTTACCCGTTAATTTGGCAAGTGCCCGCTCAGCCGCGCCCCTATCCACCGGTGCGTATTCCGCCCAAGTCGCCTCGGGGAACTTGGCCTGAATTGCTTCCACCAGTCGAGCGCGGCTCGGCGAGCTGCTCGGCTCGGCCAGAAAGACCAGGTCCTTGCCGCCATCCTCACGATGGGCGTCGCTCAGCGCAGTCAGACGGTCCCGCACCCCGCTGACGGAGATCGAAGCACCCGCAGCACGGCTCCGGGTGGCCCGATCCGGATCGTAGAGATCGAGGATACTGGACTGGGTGTAAATATCCGTCGCACCGCCGTAGGGGCGGTAGCTCGGGTTGCCCTCGATCTTCGTCGGGCGGCTCTGGTGCGTCTCCACGATAATCGGCATACTGCCGTGAATGCCGGGCATGGAGGAGCTGTAGTAAGTCGGCACGCCGGGAATCATGTTCTCGGGTTGCTCCGCATAAGGCAAAATTCGCGACTCCGGGCGGCGGCAGCCCGCCATCCCCAGGCCAGCCAGACCAAAAGAGGCCGCCATGATCTTCATGAAGTGACGGCGATTCACACCCTCCATCTCGGAGGCCCCTGCAGGAAATTCGCGCTCCATCCACTCACGGAAAGCGGGTGTCTCGGCGAGATCGTCCAAGCTCTTCCAGTAACGCGGGCCAGATAGTTCTGATTCGTTCATTATCGGTAAATTTCGTTTAGCGGTGACAACCGGAGCAGCTCTGCGGCGGATTAATTTTCCAGTCGTGAACAAAGCTGTGGATCTC
>PXBU01000043.1 GCA_003566795.1 Puniceicoccaceae bacterium
ACTGTCTTCGGCCTGAATTGCCAAAGACCGAACGCGAGCCATCCGCACATCAGCAGCGTCACGCCAATCAGCACCGGAACCGGTCCAAATTGATAAATCAGAGGCAGCGAAGCTGCGGTGAAAAGACCTCCCCCGACAATGGGCTCAAACAATAGCTGTTTGTAACCGAAAGCTTCCATCGCTCCAGAGCGGTTATGCGGATCGCTCATGCGCACGAGCAATAAGCCAACCACAGTCATGCCGATACCCTGACCAAAATTGGCCAAGCCATTTGGCGTCCAGTCCTGCGGAAACATCCAGCGCGCCAGCACAAAAAAGCCGAACAAGTTCCAAGCGATGCCGCCCAGCGCCAGCAAAATAAAGGGCCCGGCATTGCTGCCAATGGCATCCAGCGATAACGCGCCCAAGGCTGCCACAATCAAAATATCCAAAGCAGCACCGGAAATGCGATTCATCAGCGCCCGGTCGATCATCCATGCATAATTGAGCCGCACCGACAGTAGCTGCACTATCACCCCGCCAATCATCGCCATCGGAAACAGTGGCACGTGTCGCAATAACTCCGGCAAGCCCAGCGGCATCAGCAGCGCCCGCTCAAGCCATACCAGACCCTCCAGCAGCACCCAGCCAAGACCGATGGAAATCGCCACAAAGCCCAGGTGTATCGAAAGTGGCTCGATCGAACGGTCACTGTAGCTCCGGCTTTCCACGGGTTCGCGGTTTTCATGTTCCGCCAGCGACTCGTCTTCCTCGGGTGCCCGGTCCGGGGGCGCAATGTGTCCCTTCCATACCGCCCAGTTAATCGCTAAAGTGCCCAGGATCACACCTGCCACCACGCCGATCGTCGCCAACCCCAGCGCCATGTCCGCCCCATCGGCGAAGCCCAGTTCGCGAAAGGTATCTCCTAATCCGGCGGCCGTTCCATGCCCGCCCTCGAAGCCAATCTCAATCAATGCCCCAGCCAATGGGCTGCCCCCGAAAACCGGCACGATCAAAAAGACCGCCAGTGAGAGACCCACCACATACTGCCCCCATGCCAGTGCCTGCCCATGCGCCACCATCGGTCCGGCCTTTTTCCAGATAGCCCCGATATTCGGTAAATCCTTGCCCAAAAAAAGACCGGCAAAGACGACGCTAATCAAAATACCCGGCAGAGCCGACCATGTTTCCAGTATCCCCTCACTGAAAAGCCCGCCACCTATCAGATGTGAATCATCGAAAAAGCGACCGATCACCTGCGGGCCCAATATTAAAGCGAGACTGCCAGCTATAATCGAACTGGGTAAAAAGAGCCGCTGTAACAGGGAAATCCGCCGACGTATCCACTTTGCGGCGACAATCAAAATCCCGACAATCAGTAAGGCGGCGAAAATATCATTCATGATGACCGAAGTGTTAGCATGAGTATAGTTCAGTATGGACCCGCCCGGCCACGCCAGGCAGCGCGTGATTATTTCGCCTCACCGATAAATTCCTGTCGCATCCAATACTGCAAGCACTCGGGCACCTTCACGCGCCCATCCGCTTGCAGGTTATTCTCAAGAATCGCCGCCAGCACCCGCGGCACGGCGAGTCCGGAGCCGTTTAAGGTGTGCGCCACCACTGTCTTACCATCGGGTCCGCGATAGCGGATCCCGGCTCGGCGGGCCTGGAAGTCGGAAAAATTCGAGCAGCTCGACACCTCCAGCCAGCGACGCTGCCCGGCGGCAAATACCTCGAGGTCATACTGCTTGGCATGCGGAAAGCCGATGTCGCCCGTACACATGCGCAGCACGCGATAAGGAAGCTCCAGCTTTTGCAGCGTGCGCTCGACGTCCTCCCGCAGCTTCTCCAGTTCCTCCATGCTGCTCTCGGCATCCGTCCACTTCACCAACTCCACCTTGTCGAACTGGTGCAGCCGATTCAAGCCACGCACGTGCGCCCCCCAACTCCCTGCCTCACGCCGGAAGCAGGGCGTGTAAGCGCTGCGGCGGATCGGGAGCTGATCGATGTCGAGGATCTCATCGCGGTAAAAATTGGTGACTGGCACCTCAGCAGTTGGGATCAGATAGAGGCCCTCGTTGGGGTCGACATACATTTGCCCCTCCTTGTCTGGTAGCTGGCCGGTCGCGGTCGCACTCTCGGCATTGACCACGATCGGCGGCAGCACTTCCTCGTAGCTGTTCTCCTGTGCCTCCTGCAAAAAGAAATTCACCAGTGCCCGCACCAGACGCGCCATCTCACCCACGTAGAAGGGGAAGCCGGCCCCCGTCACTTTCACCCCGCGCGCGAAATCGATGCGCGATTCGAACCACGGGATGTCAAAGTGCGGCAGCGCATGGGGGAAGTCCGCATCGGCATCGCCCCAGGTCGAGGCGACCACGTTGTCCTCCTCACCCTTCCCTACCGGCACCGAGGGGTCCGGCAGATTCGGAATCTCCAGGAAAGCCGCCTGAAAGGCCTCATCCGCTGCTTTGGACTCGGCCTCAAGCTCCTTCGCGCGGGCCGCGATCTTTTTCATCTGCTGGACCTTTTCCAGAAACTCGGGTGACCCTTTCTTTAAAGCCGCCATCTCCTGATTGGCCGCCTTCTGCTCGGCGCGGGCCGTCTCCGCCTCAGTGATCCTGGCACGGCGGGTCGCATCCAGTGCCAAAACCGCATCGATGTCGCAGGTAAATTTTTTATGGGCGATGGCAGCCTTGACGAAGTCCGGCCGCTCGCGGAGGAGCTTAATGTCGATCATGTGCGTGAATGGGGGGAGTTACCGAAAAAAGGCACAGGATTCCGGCTAGTTGGGGCTGAATCAAGGCAATTTGTGGGCTGCACCAGGCCTCCTCGCTGGAAATACAAATAAAATACCAGACTGGAAAACTGGGCCTGCGCTGCCCCCCGCAAGAACTGCTCGCTGCCGGGCTCAGGCAGCACGGCATCCACTACTCGCCACTTGAGGATGAGGAAATTTGGCAACTGCAAAAACTGCCTTGGCTCCACCGTGATCCATTCGACCGCCTGATTATCTCAGCCGCACTTTGTCGGGGCTGGCGACTCGTAACACCTGACCCGCAGATTCATCAATATCCAGTCCCAGTCACCCGGTAGAACCACTAGCCCTCCAGCAAATACTCAAAATCATCGCGCGAGAGTCCGGCCCGCGCGGTTTGTGCACCCGGCGCCTCGATCAACTGGCGGAAAAGTTCGGCCTTGCGGTCTTTCAGCTCCATCATGCGGGACTCAATGCTGTGCTGCATAATCAGCCGCTGCACGAAGACCGCTCGCCGCTGCCCAATGCGGTGTGCACGGTCGGTGGCTTGATTTTCGACCGCCGGGTTCCACCAGGGGTCAAGATGGAAGACGTAGTTGGCCCGCGTCAGATTGAGCCCCACCCCACCGGTCTTGAGACTGATAAAGAAAAACGACGGTCCGTCCGGCGACTGAAAGTCGGCCACGATCCCTTTGCGCTTGGCCACCGGGGTGCGCCCGTCCATCCGCAGATAGTCGATACCCCGCGCGGCGGCCTCGACTTCGAGACCATCCAGCCCGCCAATGAACTGACTGAAGACCAGTGCGGCGTTTCCTTCCGCCTGTAGCTCTTCCAACTTATCCGCCATGTAGGCAAACTTGGGTGCCGGCTCGGGCATTTCCTTGCCCAACAGAACAGGGCTCACGCAGACCTGCCGCAGACGTAGGATCGCGGCCAGTGCGACGATGCCCGCCTGCTGCTCCGGCTTGTCGGCAAAGGCCTCTGCAATCTCCTCGCGCACTTCGGCCACCGTCCGGGTATAAATTTCCTTTTGCAGCGAACTCATTTCCAGCTGCAACACCTGCTCTTCCTTGCGCGGCAGCTCCTTTAGAATCGTTGCTTTGGTGCGCCGAAGCACGAACGGCCGAGACCGACCAAGGATGCGCTCGGGCTCCTTGCGAAAGGCTTCCTTGAATTCCTTATGCGAGCCGAAGATGCCGGGCACGGCAGTCGAGAGCACCGAATAAAACTCCGAGGCGTTATTCTCCACCGGAGTCCCGGTCAGGCAGAGAGTGAAACGACGCCTCAGCTTGGCTGCTGCGCGGGTGCGGGCAGCCGTAATGTTCTTTAGATTGTGGGCTTCATCAAAGACCACGATGGGGAAATGCGTGGACTCCAGCTGTTTAATATCCAGCCGCACACGATCGTAGGTGGTCAAGACGACTTGTGCCTCAGCCAGCGCACGCGACCAATCGCCCTTGCGCAAGCAGTCGCATACCTTCACGCCCGGCGCGAAGCGTTCCCATTCGTCCAACCAATTAAAGACCAGGCTTGGCGGCAATACGATCAACACCGGCGTGCCTTCCGCCGCGCCGAAGCCCCGCTCAAAGCAGCCCACCAGAAATGCGATGGTCTGAACTGTCTTACCCAGCCCCATGTCATCGGCCAAACAAGCCCCGAAGCGGTGCTGGTAAAGAAAATCAATCCAACCACAACCTTCGCGCTGGTACTCGCGTAGCTTGGCCAGACAGCCATCCCGCGTTTTAAACTCAGGCAACTCCTTAAATTGTAATAAACTCTCGAATACAGCCTCCGCCTCCGGTGGCAAACTCAACTGCAAGCCGTACCGCCGCAACGCGATCCAGTCGAGCATCTGCAAGCGCGAGACCGATGCCAAGGCATCTTTTCGCGTCCGACCACTGGCATCGATGCTCAACATCGATGCCAGTGCTTTCAGCCCCGCTGCGTCACCCTCCGCCGCCTGCGGCATGATCAGTGCACCGTCCTCTCCCCGCAGCAACAACTCGCCCCGAATCAATTGCCGCCACTCCCCCGGCCCGATACTGCGCTCGCCACAGGCAATGGTCGGATGCAGCGCAAACCAGTCGATGTCCCCGCCCCTGGCCCTCGCCTCGACAGAAATACTCAAGGGCTCCACCCGCACCGGCAAATCATCGATAGTCAGGCGAATACCGAGGGTCTGCGTCACCCGCAGCACGCGCTGCAACTCCTCACTACCACTGCGCCCACGCTGGACCGGTAGTGCGCCCTGTTGCAACTCATGCAAATTTCGGCGACTCGCTGCATGCGATATACTGTAGAGCAACATCGCCAACTGGCGCACCTCAGCCCGGTAGCGCAAGAACCGTCCCCCCTCCCGATCCACCGCTACGACCGTGTCATCACGCTCATGGCAGCCCAAAAGTTTCCCCAGCCCAATCAGGGTCCCCACCACACCGTGTCGATAAGCGGGCGAATATAATTCGCTGAACTCATTTTGATAAACAGCAGGATCCAGCTCTTTCGACGCATCATAGTCTGCCAGAAAACGCCGGATCAAGTCGAGCAGTGCCCGCACCCGGCGCTTGGCACTAAACAGCCCGCCGGAATAAGCACTCAAAACCGGGTCAAGACACAAGCGCTGTAGCTCGTCGAGTGCCACAGCGACACCGTCGACCTCCGCGAAACAGCGAAATGCCAACCTCTCAGGCTCACCCGCCGCATTCTTGTGGATCGAGCAATTCATCGACAACGCCAGCCGATCCGGCTCCACCCATCCAGGCTCAACAGGTTGCCCGTAGCAAAAGAAGCGGTAATTCTCAGTATCAAAAGCCGCTATCGGTTGCCCAAAAGCCGCCTTTAATGAATTGAAACTATCGACCTCATCCCTCGACGAGAGTGATCGGATCGGCATTTCACTCATCATGCGTTCCGCATTGGAAACTCGATACAGCCAGCCATCAACCGTGAGACAGAAACTGCCCTCTAGCCGGTCCTCCACTTCCAATAGTTCGCCCTCCGCAGAATGAAATCGAAGGCGGCGCACCACATCACGACCCTCCAACGCGTAGTCCACACTCGCCTGACAAGGTTTGGGCGCCAGCCTGAAATCCATCTCACCATCGCTAGTCCGAACCCGCACCGAAATTCCGGCCCGCTTCGCCTTTCTGAGAAAGGGGGGCAACAAACGATGCAGATCACCCAGCCAAAACTCCCGACTCAGGCCCCCGCCATAACTGTTCGACAAATGCACCCCAGCTGACCTCAGAAAATCATAGGGCAGCGGCCCGATCACACGCATGCGCAGCTGACCATAACTGCCGAAATCCTGCACCTTTAAAACCGTGCGCGTCTTTTCCATAGCCTCACTTCCCGCAAACCCCGGCACAAAGTCGCCACTATCCAAGCCCAAGCCACACCGCAGCTCAGTCACGTAGTCCTCCGGTAGTTCTCGGCCACCCACCTTGAAGCCATGCATCGCCCCCAAGGTAGCTGCCAACGCCGCCACGCCATGCTTACAGGCACCGTAATCTGCCCAGGCCCGACAAGAGCACTCATGTTTGACCTGTCCCCCGCGCAACTGAAGCCAAACGATGTAAGGTTCAATCGACGAACCGCTAACCAACGCTTTGAGCCGCTTGCTCTGCTGGTCCCAGGAGAGGGCCTCCACTGCATAATCCCGATAATACCGCAACCCCCGCTCCACAAACCGTGAGCTCGCCAGATTGTAGAGCGACTCGACACCAAGTCGCCCAAAATCCTCCAAATCCCCCAGTTCTGCGTTTTTACCAGACATAAAATCCCCAAATAAGCGACCACTTCAAAGCCTTGCCAGCATGAAAGATGGCTCCGCTGTGAAACAGCAATACTAATGCCAGCCACAAACGCGCATTAACGCACTCGGGAAAGCCGACCTCGCGGATAAAAACCGAAACAAAATCACCTCACTCAAACACCCGTCGACGCAGTCCGTTGATCGTCGCCAGATCCTGCCAGTCCGCCCCACGCATCCGATTCACCTTCGGTGGATACTTTCGCCCTTTCTCCCGCTGCCAGGCCTCGACGAAGCCCCGCACAAACTCCTGACTCCCCAGAATCGCCCCATCGGTAAAATACCGCACCCGACAGCGCAACACCGTCGCCCGCGGCAGCAGCGCCTTCTCCTGCTCCAGCACCTGCAACGCCTTCGCCCGCTCCGCTTCCGAAAGCCCCGGCTGTCCGGCCTGTTTGCCAAAAATCAACTCCCGATGCATCCGCAAAGCCTCCGCCACCGATACCTGCTGGCCACGCGCCGACCCATCCGCATACGCTCCCCAGATCACACGAATCCCCCGCCGCGCCGCCTGCCACTGACCAGCCACCGCCTCCGCATATCCACAAAACCGGTAATCGATCGGGTCGTCCACCAGCCCCGCCCGCACCGGATTCAGATCAATATAAGCGGCCATCGTCTGCAAAGGGTTGCCCGCGCCCTGCACCAAGACCGATTTGAAGCGCTCTGCCCACAGCGTGCCAAAACGCTTATGTGAGCGATTATACCACACCGAAAAACGCTGCTTCAGAGCTTTCATATACTCCGAAACATCCCCCATCCGCGCCAACAGCCGCCGCCGGATCGCCTCCGCCTCCTCGCCACCTGCGGCCAGATGCTTCTCCATCACCTCAATTTTCGCCGTCTGATACTTTGTCGGCTTGGGATACAGCACCCGGTAGCGCCGCAGCAGTTCTCCATCCGATACCTCCCCCGCCTCCGGCACCCGCAGCAGCACATGGAAGTGGTTCGCCATCACGCAATAAGTCAGCACCTGCACCCCACAGAAATCTGCCACCTGCCAGATCATCTTGCGCAGCACCTCCTTCTCACGGTCCTCAAACAAACGCTCACCATTCACCGTACGAGTCATTACATGGTAGCAAGCCTCTCTCCCACCAATTACTTTTAAGCGACGTGTCCTCATGGTTTTTAAACTTATTTCACTCTATCTAATGCGCACATGCCGAAAATGTGTCAAATATAATTTGCCTGTCCCTTATTTATAATTCAGATTGAGAATTTGTGAGCTTTAATGCGACTAGCTTTGCTGCTAGTATTGAGTTAGGATAGTTTGAACGGCGTCTAGAACTTGTTCGATGGTGATGTTGGGCAGCTCGCCGTCGGCTGCTGTAATGACTCGCTGCTTTTGCTGTTCTGGAGGATAAGGCCCAAATTGCTGTGGTGGGGTTGGGCCAAACAAGGCGACGAGCGGACGACCCAACGCTGCAGCGAGGTGCATGGGGCCGCTGTCGTTGCTTACCACACAGTGAGCACTTTCCAACAAGCCCGGCAAGTCATCGATTCCTGTCTGTGCGGTGAGGTTGATGAAGCTCGCTTCCGGCATCTCGAGTTCAGGCTCACAGAGCAGGTGTCCGCACCAGATCACCTGCCCGACCTGATCCAGGCGAAGTAATTGCTGGCTGAGTGCGTCGTAACCGTTCCAGTTCTTTTCAGCACGCCGACTTTCAGGAAAAACGATGATGCGCTTTCTACCTGCGGCTAGCGGGGGCAATCGGTCAGCAAATGCATTCGATGGCTTAAAACGAAGGCCTGGCTGAACTTTCTGCTCCAGTCCCAGTGCTGGCAAAAACCGGCCCAATATCTCCACCGCGTGCCAGGGGCCGGGGCCATCGGGCTGGGCGATGAGTTCCCGACACATCCACTTTGCACCTTCACGGGCATCGAAGCGCCCAATCTTCCTTGGCGAGCGCGCGGCCATTGCCATGATCCCCGAGCGTGCCAGGCCCTGCATATCGAGCACTGCGTCATAAGGCTCGACCCGCAACTGACGCAGCAGCCGGAAAAATGCAGCGAGGCCTGCCGTGCGCCGGAAAGAAAAGCACCGCGCGACCACCGAAGAAGCGTCAACCAGCGGAAGAAATTCCTCGCGCACCACCCAATCGATCTGCACCTGCGGAAGCTGTGCCTGAATCGCCTCAGCCACTAACAAGCCGTGGATGATGTCGCCCATCGAGGAGGGCTTGATGATGAGAATACGCTTCATACAAGCGCCTCCGATAGAACCCGCCGCACGGCATGGGCACATTGCTCCACGCTGACCTGATCAATCGCCATGCCTCCGGTACGCGGACAACCCTCCGGCTGGAGAATTGTGTAAGGAGTGGCAAAGATCGGCCCAGTCCGAATCGGATTGGTCGGACCGAATATTGCCACGACCGGTGTGCCTAGCATATTAGCCAGATGCATGCCGCCGGTATCGTTGCAGCACACCAACTCACTGGAACTGAGTGCGTCACAAAACTCCGCCAAATTGGTCTCCCCAGCTCGATTTTTTACCTCGATCCCCGACAAATCTGCGCACACCTGATCGGTAATCGCCCGGTCCGCCGCAGTGCCATAGAGGACGAACTCCAGCTTCGGATTTTGCTGGTGCAGTTGCTCAATCAACCCACGCCAATGAGACACAGGCCAACGCTTCTCGGGCGCGTTTTCCGTGCCACAAATCAACCCGATGCGACCCGGAGACCGCTCGATTCCAACGCGTTCCAGTGGTTGAAGGTCCAGCGGCTCGCGCAGCCCGTAGAACCGCGCCATTTGCTCCCAGACCAGCGTTTGGTGTGTCTGAGTCTCGTCCACGGTCTCGGAGAGACGATAGGCATTCGTCAAGAGCGGTCGCCGCTTACCCGGCCGCACCATGCCGAAGCGTTGGGGACAGCGGGTTAGAAAAGCTTCGATGTCGCTCCGGAGGGAGTTGGTCAGCAACAGAAAAGTCCCCGGATAGTGGGACCGCCAGGCATAAAATGCGCGGAAGTATTCGACTCCCTGCTCCGGCAGCGGAATGAAATGATCCGTCACTCCCATCCGCTCGACCAGGGGTTGAAAGGCCTGCTTGCCAATCAAAGTAAACTCAAAGTCCGGCCGTCCGGTCCGAATTGCGCGTAACACGGGAAGTGCCATGACCACATCACCCAGCCAATTGGGTAAACGCACCCAAAAACGCACCTTACGCGGCACCGCATCGTAGCCGTGCAACTCATTGGAGCGTGCCAACTGGTTACGTTTTTCCGGCATACGAAAGCGCTTCTGCGGACTGTAATAATGGTCCCAGCGGTCATGTAGCCAAAGCCAATCCGCTGCCGTATTCTGGTCGCGGCGCAGATAAGTTTCAAGGGCATCATGGGCACGGATCGTCACATCCACCGGCCCATCACCCAGCGCAATGGGCGTCAGCGTGAGTTTTGCCCGCCAAAAACCTTCCCGCTCCAAGAGCATCATCAAAACATCCGCGCCAAAGCGGTGTGCCATCAGGCCCGGCAGGTCTGTGGCCGAGACGATGCGGTCCATGAAAGTGATAGTGGAGCCTTTCTTTGAGGCATCCTGATCGAAGAGCACGGCCACGATCTCTCCGCGTCTGAGTGCTGCCATGGCATCATTATAACCAGACTGGCGGGAGATCATGTGCACCCCAAATTTTTCGCGCTCCTGCGTGACCCACCGGTTGATCGACGCCTGATTTAGTGGCCGAAAAATTACATGGACCAGCTTTGTGCCCTGCACCTTGGCCGGAAGCATCGTCGCCGCTTCCGCCATCGTCATGTGTGGCAGCAAGATGACAAGCGGTCTGCCATGCTTCGGACCACCTTCTTTATACTCTGCTATGATCTGCTGGGCCTCAGCGGAAATTGACAGCGTCCGCTCCAGCCTGGCCTGGCTGAAGAAAGCCGAAGCCGGTCGAAAAAGCCCCATCTCAAACAAGCGTGCGCTGCTGTCCCGCAACACGCGTCGCCGCCAGGCATCGCTTTGCTCTGGGAAGGCATGCGCCAGCGAGACCAGCGTGCGGTGCGACCGCACTGGCATAAATACCGAGACCAGCAGACCAAGAAACCAGCAGAGCCAGGCCACCATACGCTCTGGCAATACCGCCATCATCCGGCTGAAAACTTTGAGTAAGAAAAGCAAGAGACTATTGAAGGTGAAAAGGCGGAGACTCCGCAAGGCATCTTTGCACTGAGGCGAATTCATTTGCCTTAAGCCAGGCCCAACACTTAACCAATAGGATCACATTCTCTCGACAGCTATGACCGCGCATCAACCACAGCCCTTCGATCCAGAAGGCTCTCAGTATGAGACCCTTTATCCCCCGAAGCCCTCCAAAAGGCGCATCAAGCGTTTTAAAAAAGCTTTGTCACGTCTATGGACCTCATGCTGTTGCCTGTTGCTGCCCCCACTATACAAGTGCTGGATGCATCTGGTTTGGGCCACATCACGAGTTGATGGCAATTTTGATTCGATTCGCAGACTCAACCAACGAGGCAGTGGTCTTTTGGCCGCCATTTGGCATGAGGATGTATTCATGGCTCCTCGGCTTTTTAGTTCATTCCAGATCTATACCTTGGCCAGCACGGCACGGATTGGCAGAATCATAACCGCTGTGTTGGAGGCCCACGGATTTAAGGTCTTTCGTGGCGGCAGCGGACAATCCAGACGAGGGCGTCGGCGCAACCACGCCATAAGGAATATGATCTACTATCTCAAGCAAAACCCAGATTCAATTTATGGAATTGCTGTCGATGGAACGAAAGGCCCCGCTCACCGATTGAAGCCCGGGATTTGTAAAATGGCTCAGGAATGTCGCGTTCCGGTCTTTTTGGTGCACACCCAAGCTAAGCGGGCACTGCGGCTCCCCACTTGGGATAAAACAGTCGTCCCCTTACCCTTTAACCGTATTCGAACTCAAGTGGTGGGCCCTTTCTGGATCCACCCCGAAGCGACAGCAGATGAGCGGGAGAGCTTTCGCCAGCATCTCGAACGCGAACTGAAGGCTCTCAGCGATCACATGGCCGCTGAAATCAAGGCAGCAAAGGGTAAGAGCCCCAAGCCGTCCGCTTATGTGGCTAACGTAGGCAACGAGCTGGATCTTCAGCACGAGAAGTTGCCGTCCCGGGCAGGTTCGCAGGAGGAAACCAAGCCGAACCCGACCGGGCATCAAGGGTCTAATGGCACGCGCAGAGGTAATATGAAACAATCCGGTAAAAGACAATTTTGCCTGCTCACTTTGTTCTTCCTTCTGCCAATCGCACTGGATGCACTTCCCCTGTGATGAGCCAAAACATCGACTCAGAGGTGAACGCCCTGCGGGAGGGTTGGACTTATTTAGAGCCCTTGAACGTGCCCACTGCCTCCGTCAAAAAGCGATCAGCGGTATTTCTGCGCGAAATCGCGAAAGACGGAGAGCCGTGCTCTGCTTACGTTAAGATTTACGCCAACAAGCAGCATCCGTTTCAACGCCTCTTCCGTACGGGCCGCAGTCGAACCGAAGTGCGTAATCTACTCTTCTTCAGATCGCTGGGTATTGCGACGCCCAAGGTACTGGCCTGGGGCGAGCGGCGCAACGCGATCGGTCGGCTAGTCGAGGAGTTTATCATCACGCAAGCTGAAGCAGACACTTTGCAACTGGATGACTTTGTCAAACAACACTACCCGGACAGCACCGAACCGGAGCAAGAAGCCACCCGTATCCAGATCGCGCGTCAGCTGGGTGAATGGACCCGCAGGATGCATGCGCATTACTTTATCCATGAAGATTTAAAGTGGCGAAATATTCTTGCTCGCCAGGGCAAAGGAGAGGCTGAACTCTTTTGGATCGATTGCCCCAAGGGCACATTCCACCGTCCCGGAATCAATTTTGAGCGCAAGAAGCTCAAAGATTGCGCGACGCTCGACAAACTAGCACGTTTGCTCTGCACCAAGGACGAACGGAGCATCTTCTTGCAGGCCTACCTGGGAGAGTCGGCGCAACCCGAGGAAGTTCAGAAACTGTGCCGCAAAATAGAAGCCTACAGAAAAGCGCGGTTCGACAGAAAAGACGACCAGCAACGGAAGCATGAAAAAAACGATCACTAAAAATGAATATGACTCGCTGACCCGCGATGGCAAGGTGCTCGAACGCGACAACAAGGGCATCAAAGTCATCCAGCTGCCCCAGCAGCGCATCATCAAGCTCTTTCGCCGCAAGCGTCTCCTCTCTTCCCAAATCTGGATTAACTACGCCTCGCGGTTCAAGCGCAACGCTCACAGGTTACGAAGCAGAGGCATCCCCACAGTTGAGGTGGAAGTGGTTTACAACATACCGGAGATCGAGCGGTCTGCCGTGCTCTACAAGATGCTCGAAGGCGTGGCGCTCCGGCAATTGCTGGCTCAAGCTACGACCGCCGAACAAGTTGAGATCTTCAAAAAGTTCGGCGAATTCGTCGCGACCTTGCATCAACGCGGGATTTTGTTTCGCTCTTTCCACTTCGACAATGTCTTGGTTTTGCCAGACCGAAGTTTTGGACTGATCGACATCGTCGATACTGGCTTTTGGTATTTCGGCTCCCTTTACCAACAGCAGCGCATCCGCAACTTTCACCATATGGACCGCCACGACGAGGACCGTCGCTACATGGCGGATAATTGCGGTAATCTTTTCATTGCGAGCTACCTTGCCACCGCAGACTTATCTAAAAAAAGAGATCTCCATCTGAAGGAGGCCTTCAACGAAATTTTTGCCAGATACGGAGAGCCATAAAATGTTTGAATTGAAAAAGTCTTGGGTCAGCCCCGAATATGAATCTCAGCTACAAGCAGCTGGTTTGCTCGATTTAGAATCTGTTTCCAAGCGCGATTTTGAATGGTTCGAGGCTCCCAACCGGCGGCGTGGCGGCTGGAGTGGTGTCGCGCGTATCGTGCTCAATCCCGAGGCGCCAGAATCCGAACAAAGAGCTGTCTTTCTTAAAATTCAGCAGAATCATTTCTATATCGCTCCCAACACCTTTTTCCGCAAGCGGCTGACCTTCGAGCGCGAATTTGCCGCGATGCAGGCACTACAACCGCATTGCCAGGCGATTCCCAAGGTGATCCTATTCGCGCGATGGTCCCGCGATGGGGACCAAGGCTGTGTGCTCATCACTGAGGCGTTGGATACCTGGCATCCCCTCAGGCATTGGCTACTGGGTAAGCACTCGACGCCTCCACCCGATCAGGAAACGCTACACCGGTGCCTGCGAGCTATCGCTACCACCGCCCGCGAGATCCACCAAGCCGGCTGGGTCCATATGTGTTTTTCCGCCAAGCATTTATTCTTGAAAGAGCAAGACGATGGGAGCTTCGCCGCCCGCGTGGTGGATCTGGAGAAGACGCGTAAGCGCATCGGATTGGGACGTCGCACGTCCAAAGACTGCTCGCACTTCATGCGCCATACCCCGAGCTTAACCGACGCAGATAAATTATGTTTTCTCAAAGCCTATTTTCGGACCGACCACTTTACACCCGCTCAAAAAGCTCTCATCCGTAGAATGCGCGGTGCGCCGAAAGTGTAATTTCTTCGAGAAATCTATCCAGATTACGAATCGACAAGCCCCCGGCGGTGAATTGTATCTCAACGCTATGAACATTCTAGGACTTGGAGGTGCCGTGGGGCACGACCCCGCTACCGCTCTTTTCGTCAACGGCGAGCTGACCGCTGCCGCCGAAGAAGAACGCTTCATTCGCGACAAACACGCCAAGGGCAAAGCCGGGCACGAGGCGACCAAATTTTGCCTCAGGCAGGCGGGTCTCGACCCTAGAGAGATAGATATCGTCGCCTATCCCTACGCACCCATTTCACTCGCCCGCCCCGACCGCTGGCACTACGCCAAGCGCTATTGGTATGCGCCCGATCGTGCTCTGACCGCGCTCTTCAACGGCAACCGCCGCTTCAAGCGCAACAAAAAGCAGGCACTCGCTATGCTGGCCGACCTCGGCTTTGACATGCAACGGACGAAATTCCAGCCGGTCGAGCACCACATTGCACATGCCAGCAGTGCCTACCACCTTAGCGGCTTTAAGGAAAAAACCGCCATCTTGGGCATTGATGGCAAGGGCGAATACGCAACCACTTTTTTCGGTTATGCCGAGAATGGACAAATCCATAAAATTAAAGAATTCTATGACCCGGATTCGCTCGGGGGTGTCTATGGGGCACTCACCGAGTTTCTCGGCTTCGAAATGCTCGACGGTGAATTCAAAGTCATGGGCATGGCCCCGTATGGTGATCCGAAAAAATACGACTTTTCGCGGCTGATCCAATACGGCAACGGCAAGTTTGCGGTGAATACCAAGTTGGTCAATGTGATTGGCCCGCGCCGCTACAAGGAAGGCGGCAAGGGCTACTACTTCAGCCCGGCCCTGATCGACTGGCTCGGTCCCAAGCGACAAGGCGACGAGATTGACGACCCCTACATCGACTACGCCGCCTCGATGCAGCAACTACTGGAAGACGTGGCGCTCCACTTGGTCGAGTATTACCTCGGCGACATCCTCAAGGAAACCGGGAAGCTGGCATTCGCTGGTGGCGTCGCACTCAACGTGAAGCTCAACCAGCGTTTGATGGCACTACCGTATGTGGACGAGCTCTTTGTCCAGCCAGCGGCCAGCGATGCTGGCACCGCGATTGGTGCTGCCTCCTTTGCCGCCCACCAAGCCGGAGAGACCATCCAGCCGCAAAAGCACGCTTACCTCGGCCCTGCTTACACCACCGAGGAATGCATCGAAGCCTGCAAAGCGCATCCCGAAAAACCAACTTGGGAACTGCTGGAAGATCCGGCCAAGACTGGGGCGAAGATCCTGGCCGGAGGCAACCCACTCTCCTGGTTTCAAGGCCGCCTGGAGTTCGGGCCGCGCGCACTCGGCAATCGCAGCATCCTCGGCGACCCCAGCTACCCTGGTGTGGCCGACCGCATCAACGAGCAGATCAAATACCGCGAGCGTTGGCGCCCCTTCTGCCCCAGCATGCTCGACACGGTGGCGGAAGACCTCCTCCAGTCGACGCATCCGGCACCCTACATGACCTTCACATTTAACATGGCCGAGCACTGGAAGCAGCGTGTGCCCGAGGTAGTTCACGAGGATGGCACCGCCCGCGCGCAGGTGGTCACCGAGGAGACCAACCCACGCTACTACGCGCTGATCAAGGAACTCGAAAGCCTGCGCGGGCACGGAGTGGTTCTAAACACCTCACTAAACCGCCGCGGCGAACCAATGGTATGTTCACCCACCGACGCGCTCAATATGCTCTACGGCTCCGACCTGCAGTTCCTGATTATGGAGAACCTACTGATCCGCAAAGAAGGCGCGCCGGAATTTTGATTTCGCCTGCGCGTGATCGAAAGCAGGAAGGGACATCTATCGGTGGCTTTTTCATCTACCAACAAATAACAGGGAACCACTTTATTTTTCCAGCATCTCCTACTTGCAATTATTTCCCATATAGTGTTTGACTGTTCTAAATCGACGATTCGTACTAAGTTGATGAATACTCCGCTTTCAGCGCATAATTCTCGCCCATGCAGAGCGGCTGCATCGGCTCTTTCTCGCATCTCTTGTTTTGGAGCATTAGTCGCTACGGTCGCTGCGTCCTCCGCTGTGTCTGGTTCTGCGAGTCAGCGGGTAGACCCTATCCTCACCCGTCCTGCCGCCACTGCTGAGAGCATAACCATCTTGGGGAATGCCAAATATTTTAATGATGTCGAACTGGAGGAATCCATTGAATTCGACGGCTATGGCTACGAGTTAGAAGTCATGGTGCCTTTCCGCGACAACATGCAGCTCCGCTTTATTCTGCCTGCCTACACGACTGGCAAAGCAACCTTGATTGATCCACCAACCGGAGAACGCATCCGCATCAAGGGGCCCTCCGGCACCTTCGACTATCCACAGATTCTCTTCGATCATCAAATTCGCCATGAAGCAACTGACGATTTTAATGCCGCCTACTTCCTTGGTTACGGAAAATCAGCCGGCAGATGGGGCAAACTGGATACCACGCACGGCGACATCTACAACCATCAGGGTAACCTTTTTCGCGTCGGTGCAAAAGCCGATGGGTTGACCAACGACGGCAGCATCCGCTGGCTATCTAATGCCGGCCTGCGTATCTATCAAGGCTCAGATGACCTCAACCCGGCCCAGACTGGGGATAATTTTGTCCACTTCGACTGGTCGGGAGCACTGGTCTTTAATGATGTGAGCAACTGGGTTTACCCCATTGCTGAACTAACTTACAGCGGTGACTTGGGCAGGTATAACGCGGTGCACCTATTCCCACAGGTTGTAGTACCTGTCGGCGACAAAATACATCTTAAAGCTGGCGCGCCTTTGGGGCTTAGCGGTGATGGTGAGCGCTGGGGCGTACGTCTGCAGTTGAGCTTGCAGTTGTAGCAAAACGTAAAAGGACTTATCATCACCCAACCAATGGGTGCCTCAGCCAGAAAACTGTGCCGTGAGATCTTCGAGAGCATCTGTTGGCGGCAGGCACTGGGTCCCAAGGCAAAGCTGGAAGCTAGCGGGAAGTTGCTCATCTGCGAGCTGCTGGATAAAGCAACGCCGCCAAGCCTGACTCGCGATCACTCCGCGTAGGGCGTTTAGGTCTGCCGAGGCCCGCACGCGGATAACAGCGATCCCAACAGCATGGCTCGCGGCGGCTTCCAGCGCATGCGCCACCCCAGCAGCGACTTTGCCTGCATAGTCCGCGTAGCCACCCAAGTTTGATTGAAACACCGCTTCGTAGTGTCCCGTCCCTGTCAGTGCATACAGTCCGCTCAAAGCGTGCAGCAGCACCGAATTTCCAGACGGTGTCGCATTATCAAACCACTCTTTTCTGCGTGCCACCGGCGTCGAAATTCCCTCAGCCGTAAAAAAGCATCCGGCCTTTTCTGAATCTCCAAACTTCTCCAACGCCGCATCCACACATCGCTGCGCACGGTCCTGCCAGAGTTTCGATTTTCCGGGTTGTATCCAGTCAATTTTGGCCGCGATCGCCAGAAACGCGTCAGCTGTGGTCGCGTAGTCATGTAAAAAACCGTCGATTCGAGCACCCTTGCCCTCATAAAAAACCGCATGCAGCCGCAATGAATCCCCGTCATGGTCGAACACTTCTTGCCATAAGAATTCGGCTGCTCTGACCGCCCGCTCCAGCCATTCGGGCCGATTAAAATAAAAACCAGCCTCGGCGAGAGCACGAATCATCAATGCATTCCAAAAGGTATTGAGTTTGGTATCCTTGCCTGGCGGCACCCGCTCGGCCTCGCGGTGCGCGAGTAATTGGCTGCAGGCTTCTTTGAGCTTTTCTCGCACCGCAAAGTCGCCTTCCA
>PXBU01000350.1 GCA_003566795.1 Puniceicoccaceae bacterium
GCCTGACTGCATGAGTTGGTGGAGGTCGTAGGCATGCCGCGCTAAACGCGGGGGCATGGGCTGATCGGCCGGGCGGTAGGATTCGGCGTGCAGGATGGTGGCCTTCTCCCAAAAGGTGCGGCGGGCAGCCAGAACTTTCACCGAGGTGTGCGCCTGGTCGAAGAGCTGCGGAAACTGCTCGGCGATGTAAGGCTGGACAGCGCGTTCTTCGGCGGGTTCATGCTCGGCCCTCGCGCTTAACTCGATCTGAACGTAAGGGCGAGCGTAGCGCAGTTGTTGGCCCGCTTCGATGGACTTTGGATAGGTAAAGTGTAGGATGTGGAAGTCTTTTTTAACATCGTCGAGCTCTAGCCTCCAGTCAAAGCCCTGAAGCTGGTCACTCAAGCGCAACGCAAGCTCTGGTATGAGCGTGTCCTCGATGAATGTCCGGGCGGCCCGGTAGAGTGTCTTGATGCGATTGTCGCGTTGACTTCGAGTGAGCGCTTCGGGGTTGGCGTCGAGTTCGACATTAAAGGCGGAGGCATGCACCGATAGGTCGATGTCTTCGGAGAAGCGATTGATGACCCCGTAGCCTTTGCTCAGAGAAGTTCCTCCTTTGAAGATGAGGTGGCCGTTGACGCAATTGAGGGCGAAGAGTTCGCGCAGGAGGTAGCAGACCCAGAAATCTTTTTCGACGGGAGTCGGGTGCAACTGCATGCGAGCCGCCGTTTCCTGAATCGCGGCGGCCCGGGTGGCTTCAGGCTGAGCGAAAAATTTATCCATTTTGGGTCCAATCCTTGGTGATTTCGCGGATATGGGGGTGCATCCATGCGGGGGCCTCCCGCAGGTCGTGAAGAACTTTGCCCTTCTGCTCTAGTGTGAGCGTATCTTGGAGCGTTTTAATCTGTTGATTGTTGATATGCTCCTTGCCGATGTCGCGGAGTGCCTCGAAGACAAGGCCGCTGATCCTGCCAGAAAGTTGCATCCGCTTCGGGCTGGCATTGCGCAGCTCAATGGTCTGTTTGCCGATCTGAGCTTTTTTGCTGGGCCCATCGGTGAGAAAAACCACTTTCATGGGCACTTGCTCGCTGAGGTGGAGCAAATTGGCGGCATAGGCTCCGGTTGGTTGCAGGCGGATGCCCTCCCGCCCCGCCATGGCGGCGGCGACTTTCTCTAAGTCTGAGCTCAATTCGCCTAGGATCGGGTTCGTGCGCGGATATTCGTAGAGGCCACGAGCGATGCGGCGCAACTTGCCGTTTTGGGCCAGTCGGGAGAGGGCTTTATCGACCCCGTCGCGAGTTCCTAAGTCGAGAAAATTTTTCTGCGTGGCCACGTGACCCCTTCCTCTCCCGTAAAATCGACTTAGTATCTTATTTTCAAGGGCTTGCATTTCTTTGGATTGATAAAATCGTCAGAAAAACTACCCTGTATTTCTGACTCGTCAAGCGCTGAATCAATCATGCTGGCACCTTTCCGCTGGCTTCGTCGAGATACTCCTTGAGGATGGTTTTATTGATGTCCTTGAGGCTGGCGGCGTCGAAGCCGAAGCCGTGGGTCTTGTTGAATTGGGTGATGGCGAGGCGGAGGAGTTCGCGCTCGGCGAATTCTTCGTTTTTGAGGAGCTGGCTGTTTTGGGAGATGGCTTCGTCGGCGAACTTGTCGTTGAGGAACTTGTAGAGGAAGATCTGGGTGATGATCTTGAACTCGTTGCCATCGTTACCGAGCCCGTAGTTGGCGCAGACGGACTTGAGGTCGTCGATCAAGCGCTTGGCCTGGGTGTCGAAGAGTTGGGAGGCGGTCATTTTTGAATTATGAAGGATGAATTATGAAGGATGGGGTGAACGTCGAACATTGAACGTTGAATGGGAAAGAGGAGAGAGGACGAAAGTTTTTATGATGCGATCGTGTTTTATTCTCTGGGCGAACTTGTTGCGAGTTTGAGGTAGTGGATATATTCCTGGCGGATGTCGCAGGCGATGTATTTTCCCTGGGCCAGGGCGGTGAGTGCTTCGGGGGCGAGGTCCGTGGTGCCGCTGGTCCAGCGAGGGCCGCCAAAAGGGCTTTCTTCGCCGTCGAAATCGGTGGGATGGTCTGTTTCGATCCAGGCAGGCGTGGCTGATCCGGTGTCGGCTTTCGTGCCGAGTAGTGCTTCGCTTTGTTTCCGCCAATAGCCGAGGCCGCCCCGGCGCAGGGGCAGGTAGCGATCCATGCTGGCCACGAGGTCTTTCAGGTTTGGATCGATCCAGGTGATCAGACTGAGAATTTCCGCATGTTGCTCATCGAGATTCTTCCAATGTAGGATGCGCTCGTGGTGAAAGATGCGGTTTCTCAACCTTCTGATGCGGCCCCAGTATATGTCTTGTTTCGCGGCATCGCGTTCGGCCTTTGGTGCATGCGAAAATACCGATTTAGCCAAATAGTGGCCCATGCCAGTGCGGGCATGCGCTTTATTGAAAAAGCCAGTCCAGAAGCCGAAGTTAAGTTCTGCGACAATCTGTCCTGGAGTAGGGCTGTGCTTACCGTTTCCCAGAGCCTCTTTGGCTTTGCCAATGATCTCCGCTTGCCAGGGTGTTAATGGCATCTTCTTAGCATCATACCAGTTGTCTGTTTCGAAGCGCATGGATAGTGCCTCATGCATGGAGTTACGCAGGGCAACTTCCGCGAATTGGAGGACGGGATAAAGTGCTTCCGAAAGCGCCATGTTCAGAAGGTAGCGAGCCAGCGCCGTCTGCTCGTCCGCGCCATCCGCGCGATAGGCACCAAGCCGCTCAGCGGTGAAGCAGCGCTGAAGCGACTCTGAAAAGGTGCTGTTTGAGCTTGCTTTCATGCGTAAATTGAGGCTTGATTGCGGTGTTGACCTCGGAATCCCTTCTTCAGCTTTACGCTGACAGGCTCCGGGGTTTCTTTTTTGGTGGCTTGGGTGTAGTGCTGGCGTGTTGGAATCGACGAGTTGAAAAGAGAGTGTTCTTTCGACCTTGGTTTCTCTTTACGTTATTGGCTCGCTCCGAGGAAGGCGTCAAGCATGCGGCGGAAGGCGGTGGTAGTGGGTTTGCGGTTGCCGAGCATGGCTTCGCCGGCGGCGGCTTCGTAGCCGAAGTTGGGGCGGGGACGCAGTCGGACGAAGGGCGGCAGGTGGTAACGCAGGGCAATGGCGTTGGCCCAGAGCCGGGCGTGGGATGCCTCACGGGCTGAGGCAGCGGTCGATCTTTTGTTCGTCCCGTGCCGTATTCTCCTTGCTCTTCGAATACCCGATTCTGGGATGTACTTCGGATGAGCCCAACAAGCATAGAAACGATGCGAACCAACTGGGCCTTTCCTTCGTCAGCACAGCTTATCCGCTTCTTCGCTGTCAAGACGTCAAGGCATGCGGCCCACTCTAAGGCCGAGCCGCGTGCGATATCGAAAAACCGGCAACGATCTTTTTCGGTAAACTTCCCGTTCCCCTCCGCTAGATTCAAGGGGATCGATGTAGAGGCTCTGTCCAATTGATTTGTGACGGCAAGCCCCTTTGGGAGCTGATCTAATAATTCGTCCACGCAAGAGACGAATTCAATTGATGCCTGATAAACGTTGAGTTTTTCGTGATCAAAATGGGGTTTTATGGAATCGTAGTTATACTTTTTCTGTCAAAGGTCGATTAGGATTAAGCTTACGATTAGGATTAGGATTAAGAGGTGTCGGCATACCCCGCACTTCAACACCCTTTTACGCGGGGACCTTTCCGCTGGCTTCGTCTAGATACTCTTTGAGGATGGTCTTGTTAATGTCCTTCAGGCTGGCGGCGTCGAAGCCGAAGTGGTGGGTCTTGTTGAACTGGGTGATGGCGAGGCGGAGGAGTTCGCGCTCGGCGAATTCTTCGTTTTTGAGGAGCTGGCTGTTTTGGGAGATGGCTTCGTCGGCCTGGGCTTTGAAGTCGTTTAGGGCGTCGAAGAGCTTTCGCTCGCGGTCAGAGAGGGGGTATTTCTCCAGGAGACGCTTATGGAGGCGGGCGTATTTGGCGTCGTTGGCGTATTTGGCGGCGAGGAGGGCGTTTTTCCGGTTGAGTTCGCGGGCCTTGGCCTGAATGTCCGTCAGGTCGCGGATGTTGTCCTGCATGTCGTCCTGGGTCATTTCGCTGAGCTTCTTCTTTTTGAAGAGGCGCTCCAGTTCCTCCCGGAGTTTGACGAAGGCGGGGTCGCGGGGGTCGAAATTGCCAAGCATCGTTTCGCGGGTCTTGCGCAGGGTCTCGCGAAACTCGTCGGCGATGCGCAGCTCCGACTCGCCGACTTTGCGGAAGGCGAAGATGACGTCCTCGAGGGCGGCTTTGAGGAGGTTGGTGTTGTCGTGGCCGTCCTCGATGGCGATCTTCTGGTTGATCAGCGCGAGGCGGTTCTCGGCC
>PXBU01000249.1 GCA_003566795.1 Puniceicoccaceae bacterium
AGTGGTTCGCCATCACGCAGTAGGTCAGCACCTGCACCCCACAGAAGTCCGCCACCTGCCAGATCATCTTACGCAGCACCTCCTTCTCACGATCCTCAAACAAACGCTCTCCATTCACCGTGCGAGTCATCACATGGTAGCAGGCATCCCTCCCAAATACTTTCAAGCGACGTGTCCTCATAGTTTTAAAATTGTTACACCACATTCCATACTCTTCATATCAAAGTTGTCAATATATTTTTTGCCTGTCCCTTATTTACAGTCGAGTAGAAGAGAAGAGCGCGAAATTCCTTGCCTTCATGGCGCGGTTCTACTTTGAAATTTAATCGAGAATTCACATTCTGCAAAAATCAACCCCCCAACGAACACCCATGACTGAAGCAAACGACACCTCCAATGAGTCCGCAGACTTGCACCGCAAGCGCTTGTTTTACGGAATCTGCCTCGCGCTCATCCCAACTGGCGCCTCCTTTGGCTTGATCGCCAACGTGATGACGCAGCTCAAAACTGAGTTCCTGCTCACCAACGCCCAAGTTGGCACTATCGCCGGTGCGGCGATTTGGGGCATGGCACTCTCGCTGCTTATCCTTGGGCCATTACTGGAAGGCTTTGGGATGAAGCGTGCGACCTGGGCGGCCTTCCTGGGCCACCTCGTTGGTCTGACGCTGATGATTTCAGCGGCGGCCTTTACCAACAGCCCGGAAACTGGCTTCTGGTTACTGATGGCTGGTGCAGTCTGCCTGGCAGGCGGCAACGGTATGATCGAGGTGGCGGGTAATCCGCTCACCGCGGCACTCTATCCCAAGCAGAAGACGCATAAGCTCAATATCTTTCACGCCTTCTTCCCGCTTGCGATTCTCGTCGCTGGTGTTGTCGGCTACGGACTAAGTCAAACGGCAGGCATCGCCGGCGGCTTCTTCTATCACTGGACCTTCCAGTTGGCTATTATTTATGTCCCCATCATCATTTACGGTATCATGGTCTTACCGCAAAAGTTCCCAAAGACCGAAAATGCCGAGGCTGGCCTGCCGGTCAAAGAGATGTTCCGCGTGACGCTGACCACCCCGCTGATGTACGGCTTCCTCTTCATCATGGCGCTTGCCATCGGACTTGAGTTGGGCGTGACACGTTGGATCGCCCCTATCTTTGGGGCGATTGATATGCCAGGGGCCCTCATGATGTCTTGGATTGCGCTGATCATGATGCTGCTGCGCTTCTTCTCCGGGCCTATTGTCGGGCGCTATTCTCCGGTCGGATTGCTGGCACTCTGCTCCATATTCATGGCGCTTGGCTTATTCCTTTTTGCCAATGCCGGTGGTTCTTTCATCGGTTTTATCGCAGCCACATTCTTCGGTATTGGCGTCGCGTTCAACTTCCCAACGATTGTGGGTCTGGTTTCCGAGCGTCTGCCGAAGACCGGTTCGCTGGGCATCGTCCTGACCTGCGGCATCGGGCTGCTGGCCGCAGGTGCGATTGGCACACCGGGCATCGGCGCAATCGCCGACCGGCAATTGGGTGGTTATCTGGAAGAAACCCAGCGCGATGTCAGCCTGGCAGTGCTTGAGGCCGTTCAGAGCACCTATCCGGATCAGATCGCCAGTGCCGCTACCGTGGAAGACCCCATCGCTGAATTCGGGTTTGTCGGCACCGACCTCGACATTGCCCTGAGTGCGACTCAGCAGGCGATGGCAGTCTATACGGCGGAGGAAACAATTGCCGGTCGCGAAGTGCCGATGGCCCTGCGTGCCGTTGGTGCCTCTTCCGTGCGCGGCGCCACACCGGAAGTGGCGGAACAGGCCGCTGCCCTCCTGGCCGCCGGCGATGCTGACGGAGTCCGCCAATTGGCTGCATCCGGTGCCGCCGCAAGTGCCATGCTGGCCAACAGCATTCTCGGACCCGCCGAAGGCGTGGCCGGTCAGCGCTCACTGGGAACACTCGCTTTGATTCCCTTGATCCTGACCGTCTTCTTCGGTGCCATCTATCTCAGTGACCGCCGCCGTGGCGGCTACAAAGCCGAGACGCTCAAAGTAGATAGCTAATGTAGCGAACGAGAATTCGAGTAAAAGACTCAATCATCACGGGCGCGGAGAGCACATTCTCCGCGCCCGTTGCGTATACGGGTGTTAGCAGAATAATCCTTAACAGAGCATAGCCAGAGGACAGAGATTGATGGCCGTAGCGAGCGGGTTGATCCCGCGATTCAGCAGGTTGTTGCTTGATTGAAAATGGGTCCATCCTGGGGTTAAGGGCCTTCGCAGACCTACGCCCGCTCAAGACCCAGTCGCTACGGCTTCTGCGTAGTCTATTCTGGGGCTAAACCATTCGCTACGGCTTCTGAATCCAGGACGATAGGAGTGTTTCGTGATAGGGAGACAGCTCGTCGTGTCTCAGGCCTTGCGCAACCTCAGTTTCCGTTCGGTCGCCGATCTGGAGCTCAGGTGCAAGGTCGGCCAAGGGCACCGCGACAAAGTCACGCTCGGCGATGCGGGGATGCGGCAGCGTGAGGCGAGACTGTTGGAGGCTGGTGCTCCCATAGGCCAGCAGGTCCAAATCGATGGTGCGCGGGACCCAGCCACCGACTTCGCGGTGGCGTCCCAATCGCTCCTCGACGGCCAAA
The DNA here is from genome assembly GCA_003566795.1 of Puniceicoccaceae bacterium. Classification (GTDB taxonomy): domain Bacteria; phylum Verrucomicrobiota; class Verrucomicrobiia; order Opitutales; family Coraliomargaritaceae; genus Coraliomargarita_B. Next base: position 2,618 of record PXBU01000249.1, read on the forward strand.
CACGCCTCCAGCAATGCCATCGGCTCGAGGTCGGAGCTAACTTCGACCACCGCATTCAGAAAATCGGCAGCCGTCTCCCCCATCCCCACGGCCCGGTTTTGATAGATGGGGCTGGCCCGCAAGACCCGAATTTCACTCCACTCCTGCAACAGATCCACGGCCCGGCGCATTTGCCCGATCCGGTCTCCGAGATTACTGCCGAGGCCGATATAGGCTAGCGGCACCGCGTGACCTCCACCGAAAAATACTCACAAATACAGTCCACCGGGACGGAGGGCTTCTTTACCTGAACCGTCACCTCACGCACTTTTTCGAAACGCTGTAGAACACCCGCTGCGATCACATCGGCCGCAGTTTCCAGCAGGTTATAGCGTCGGCCCGTAAAGAGTTTCTTCACCAAGTCATATACCTCGGCGTAGTTGACCGTGCAGTCCGGCGTATCATCGGCAAAATCCAGACCCTCGACCAAGCGCAGACACAGGTCGATCCGGAAGCGCTGGCCCATACTTGCCTCCTCTGCCAGGACCCCGTGATGCGCGTAGAAAGCAAGATCCTTCAGTTCGATTTTTGTCCGATTCATTCTTTTCGATCCTCCAGCCGAGGCCGGGTGACATCTATTTCACCATCTCGGCGAGCTGCGCCAAATTCCCGCGGTAGTTCCCCAACACCTTGCCCTCCAGATCGGTGACAATGAGCGCTGGAATGCCTCGCACGCCGTGGTCGAACTGACGCCGGAAGTCTCGAACCTTGTCCATCCTGAGTTGCGGCCATGGCATCTTTGCGTCACTGGCGTAGGACTCCATGGCCTCCGCCGTCCGGTCGGATGAGATCAGCACCAATTCAAAATTTTTGTTTTTATTTTCCTTATACCACTCGACCAGGGTCGGCGTAAATCTACGGCAAGGCGGGCACCACGAGGCGGTATAATAGAACACATAATACTTCTCCGGGCGGGTGGCATCGGTGCAACGAGCCAAACGGCTACCACGCAGACGCTCGAGATTCCCCACTACAACCGAATCAAACACGCTTTCTTTGTATTCGGGTTCAGCTGCGGCTGCGGCTGCAGCTGCGGCCAGCCGGTGTTGTGCCGACCAGGCATCGACTTGAGCGCGGGAGGAGGGCATCAGGTCACCCAGTGGGAAGTCGACTTGAGTGCCCTCGCTGTTTTGCAACTTCACCGACTGCGCGCCGACGCTGACGATTTTCGCCTCGAAGGTTCCACCTTGCAGATCTTTCCAAGTGAGCAGGGACTCACCCACCAGCAGCGCCGGTGCGCACAACAGGGTGCCAAGCGTGATCAAGAGGTTTCTGAAATAAGTATTTTTTTTAAGATTTTTCATGATAGGTGAAGGGTTGCGCGGCGTTAATGACGATTACCGAAAACAGCACGATGAACCCGATTTCAAGTCCTGCCAACCAAAACCAGCCGCTTTTTCTGGATTAAGGGACTTTTGAGATTAGCCGCAGCGTTAATTGGCAATGTTTTTGCTGACACTGAGCCAGAAATCTCAAGCGAAAACAATCCAGCCGCCAGTTCACATAATTTTCACAAAAATGCCCTTTCTTTGCCGCAATCATCTGGTTTACTACCGCCGAATTCCTCACGGTTTCCCTTCACGACTCTCACCTAGTACAACACCCGATAACAACACAGAAAATGCAAAACAAAAAAACAACATTACTCGCTCTGGCCGCCGCGCTGGGGCTCGCTGGGGCTGCGAATGCGCAG
>PXBU01000200.1 GCA_003566795.1 Puniceicoccaceae bacterium
GCACATCGACTCCGGTGGCTTAGCTTACCAAAGGTGCTATAGATGCTTTCAATTAATGTCATGACAAGTTTACAGTTCGGAGGAAACCCTCTCGATAACCTCATCAAAGTGGCGATACCCTGACTCCTGAAGTGCGCACATGGCGGCGTTGAAGCATTTTACACAAAGGGCCATCCGCTCGCTCCATTCTCTGAAATCCATTCCGTAAAGATAGGCCCACAAAGAATCCTTGCTGATGAATAAGGAGGCATCGACAAAGCTGCCCCGTTTCGAATGTTTCGTAGATGGAGTTTCCTTGCCCCCAATAGACAGGCAAGCAACCCGCTTTGATCGACTGCCAAATCTTCTCAGTCACGTAGTAGGGCCAATTGGTGTTTTCGAACGCAAGGTTAAATCGATAGGTGGCGAGCAGATCCAATTTCCGTTCCCACCAGGGTAATCGCTCGTCTGCCCCACAAAAACCTGATTCTTCCTGAGCGAGCCCTTCCCAATTATTGCCATAAAGGTCACATAAAGACCGGGATTTCCCAAGTAAGGCGAGGTCTTGTCGATAACAATTGAGATCTATGGGAATGTTGCCAACCCGTCTGCTTCTCAATTCTCCATCCTGTTTTTGCGAATATCGCAGAGCAAAGCTTTCTCTTTTTCCACTCTTCATAAGACGGGAGCGTTGATTCATTGAGGTAGTTGCCTCGTTCAACGCCCAAGTCATTGGAATCATCATAATGATAACTCGAGAGATAATGCAGGTTGTGCCAAAACACATTTTTTGTGTAGACATTAAAGACGGTGATGTTTTGGCCGAAATGAGTTTTTAGTTTAGGGAGAGAGAAGTTGTCGTATGAAGGCTCATGTGTCCACACAACGACCTGCTTAGTAGGAAAGAGGGCGGCGGCTTTTATGGCTCTGGGTGTATTGCGAACAAATAAGAGATCAGCGCGCAACAAGGAGGTTGAACGGAATCCATGCTCGTGGATTCGAGCTGAAAGCTTGTCATCCGCGAAGGGAGAATAATTGGACCCAAGGCAATAGTAATGGTATTCTCGCATTGTTAGCAAAACGGCTCGCCATAGCTCTCAGCGGATTTGAGACAAGGCCTCGCTATAGCTTCGGTGGGTTTCCCTTACGATGTCGCTCCAAAGGAAACGTTCGGCAGTGGAACGTGCCCGCTGGATTAAAACGGTGCGATCCGCATCGTTTAAGACCGCAATCAGTCGTTCAACAAGTCCGAGTCGATCTCCCCTCGGAGCAAGCCACTCTTCTGGAAGAATATCACAGGGACCAGGAGCATCGTAAGCCACGACAGGCAAACCAGCGGCTAACATTTCCACCACGCCGATGCCGAAGCCTTCACGATAGGAGGGGAACAGCCCGGCAGAGCAGCCATCCAAGAGCCCCGGAAGCTCTTCCGGTTCGAAACGGGGAATGACTGTAATACGATCATGAATACGCTGCGGAAAGAACCGATACACCGCAGAGGCATCGGGACACATCCCTCGGGTGCCGATCAGCTTCAATTGCAGCCCCGGGAATCGGACGGCAAGCTGTTCGTAGATCCCAGCAAAATCCAGACAGCCTTTGCGATAATCAAAGGTCCCTAGAAAGGCCAAGGTCGGTTCATCCGTCTCCAGTGAAGGGGTGCATGTCAGCAACCGCTTTAGGTGGGAGTCCGTTAAACCGTATGGGATGACGAGAATTTTGCTATAAGGAATCCCAAGTTGGATCAGGCGAGCCTTGTCCATGCTGTTTCCGACGGTGATGCGATCCGCATGGGCGAAATGCCATTCTTGGTTTCGGGTCGATTCATCCGCGACTTTTAGTCCGAACCGCTGTTTCAGCACGCGTCGAAGATTACCCAATCGGCTCCGCATCGAAGCTGGCGGCACTGGATCAGGATGGAATTGGCAGTGCTCCTGCAATAAAACAGAGCGGGCCACCTTGAGCACGGCTTTGTGTCGCTCGTCGAACCACGGCTTGCAGTGATAAGGGTAATCGACCACATCATAATCGGTGGCGTGCGCTTTTAAGTAATCCCCCAAGTGGCTGGGATATTCGGAAAAGCTGACCTTCCTCCCCTTCGCCGAATAGACATCACAGGCCCAGCCCTGTGCACGCCAGGCTTCGGCCAAATCAAGAATGCCCCTCGAAGCGCCGAGACGCGGGTCTTCGGTCGGGTTGGGACTGCAAAACAAGGCTTTCATTTTTTCTGTAGGCGCTTCCACTCTGCCAGCGCACGCCGTTTGCCGCGCCGCTCGGCCAGCATCATCCTGCGGTCGAGCGAGGGACGGGTGATGAAGTGCTTCCACCAACGCAGATAATGCCTTATTCTAAAGCGACTCGCCGTATCCGGGTAGTTTCTTGTTTTCTTTAAGAGAGTGCCCGAATAATGCATCGCTTCAAAGATGCGGATAAAATAGGCCTCGGTGAGACGCGAGGCGGGGATCAAGTGATCTAAACTTAAGGCGGCAAAACGCCCGATGCCATAGTTCAAATCAAATGAGGTATAGACGAGATCCATGTCGCCGGCGGAGGCCAGCGAGTCGCCGGACCGGTCGAGGCTGCGCCGGACGTGGTCATTCTCCACGTAGCGGGCATACTGCACCGCCACCTCACGCCGCACGCAAAGCCCGGCACCACAGGGCTCGGCCGCCGCATCGCCATAGTGCATGCTCAGGCAATCTTCCGGGGTTTCACGGACCGCTAGTAAATACCAATACGGCTTCGTCCATGCCGGAGCTTCTGCTGCAAACACTGGCTGAATCCCGCCCCCAAAGGCGCCGACAGTGGAGTGCTTCCGATAGATCTCCAGTGCGTTTTCCAGATAATCGGAGCGCAGCACGTTATCATCATCGACAAATATCAATAAGTCTCCCTGTGCTTGCCGGATACCCCGCAAACGTGCCGAAGTCAAACCAAGTGCTGTCTCCTGGACGAGACGCGCCTGAGGCATTCCCTCCGGTAGCAGTGCTGCATCCAAGGGAACTTTGGACGCATTGTCGATCAGCAGTAATTCCCAGTCGCCGGGATCGAGACTTTGTCGCTTGAGCCCGTCCAACGTCTGCCGCAGGACATCTTCGTCCGGATTATGTGTACATAAAATGACCGTGATCAACATAGCGTCTATTTTTCTTTGGAAACGATAACACCCCGGTAGCGGCTTAAATGTTCCTGAGCGACTCGATTCCAAGAATAGCTTGCGACATGAGCCCGGCAGCGTCGACTCAATTCGGAGCAATTGGACTCTGATGCCTCAATGGCTAAGTTCAAAGCTTTTGCCAAGCCCTTCTCGTCTCCCGACTTAAAGACCCAGCCCGTCTGACCTGCTGCAATGAACTCCCGCATGGGCCCAGCGTCGGAGCAAACCACCGGACTGCCACAAGCTTGTGCTTCCAAAACAGTGAAGCCCATCAATTCAGGTGCCGGGCTTCCCTCGCCACTTGGCCTTGAGGGAAGAACGGTAAAACTGGCTCGTTGGTAGGCATGAATCACCGCATCGTCATTGAGGTCGCTCTCGAAAGTGATGGGGTGCCCCGACGCGAGTTCTTTTAAGCGGGCGAAATAATCATCCCGCTGAGGACGCCCCACGATGCGGAGTCCCCAATCCGGTTGGTTTAAAAGCTTAAAGCTTTGAATCAATAGATCGATGCCCTTGTGAGGGAGGAGACGACCGACAAAGAGAATCTCCTTTCGTCGTTCGCCATCATTTACCGGCAAGCTAAACTGTTCTAAATCAACGCCCCCGGGAATTACCTGAATTCTGCTGGAAAAATGCGTCTCCAACGGCTTAGTCGCCTGTTGCGATTGGGCAATCACCTGATGATACCAGCGGTAAACCGGCAGGCGGGTATTCAACACCCATGCACCGCCGCCGCCATGGTCGGTGCCAATTAAAGGAATTTTCCAAAAGCGGGCCGCAAGAGCGGCCAGGTCGGAGACAAAGGTGCACAGTTGGTGCACATGAATGACTGAGGCCTTGCGTAGAGCGAAGAAATGCCGGAAAACCAGAGGATTGGACTGGGTGAAATGCCGCCACTGCATCGAGTGAAAAATACGATAGTGCACCCCTTCCCGCCTGAAGCAGCGGCTCTTCGGCCCAAAGCTGAAAACCCAGACATCACAGCCCGGAAGCTTAGCCTGCGACTTGGCCAATTCATCAACATACCGTTCCCCGCCACCGATAACCGATGCCTCGTCGAAGTAAGTGGGTGTTACATGGATGATGCGCATGGGGAGTTGTTAAAAATTTTCGTAGTTCAGCTTTTTCACCATCCCCGGGAAGCGCTCCTCAAAGCACGCCTCTACCTTTGGCGTAAAGTGCTCTTTCCAGTCACCCGCCAC
>PXBU01000388.1 GCA_003566795.1 Puniceicoccaceae bacterium
AAGGCGGCTTCGATGTAGTGCCTGAGTCGCGCCAAAAAGAGATCGACCGCGAGCAGGCGGAGCAGGCCTTTGCGCAACTGCGGCGTGCCGTCGAGTTTCACCCGGACCACCCGCTGCTTTACCTTGAGATTGGCCAGATTTATCTGAATCGCTTCGACGACGCGGGGCAAGCGGCCCCCTGGTTTTTACGGGCCTCCGAGCAGCCGGGCGCGCCCTACCACGCCGCCCGCATCTATGCCGAGCTGCTGCGCCGGCAGGGGAAAAATGCAGAGGCACTGGAATTTTTGAAGGACCTCTACCAGCGCCTGCCAGACGACGATCCCCTTGCGCACAAGCCCATTGTTCTGGAGCGGATCCACGAACTGGAGCAGCAGCTAAACCGTTAATCAAGAGCGGCCAGAGCGCGGTGGAACACCGTAGGAGAGGGCTTTACGCCTCGACCCGATAGGCCCGGCGGTCGCGAGCGTGGATGGAGCGGCGGTGGTTCGCCCGGTTGCGACCTGATACGTTCGGCGGTCGCCAGCGTGGATGGGGGTTTTGGTAGTTCGTTCCGCCAGGCAAGCGTCGGGTCGAGGGGTTAACCCTCTCCTACGGCGCGAACTTCCAACTCCGATCTCCTATCTTCCAACTCCGATCTTCGAATTCCGCGCGCCGTCCGGCTGCTTCGATTCCTCGTTCCATTTATAAAATGCGACTCCTATGATGCTGATTGAGACGATGAGATTGGCCAGCTTCATGGCGACACCCCCCAGCACCTGGTCCTGAATCGGGGAGAGGTTGATTACCCGTGGTGCATACGCGTAGGTGGGGTAGAAGACATCAGTGCTGAAGGATAGGAAGGCAAAGAGCGGCGTCTGCCCCACCATTAGCAGGAAGACGAAAATGATTTGAGCGCCGTAGTGGAGGGGCGGCACGAGTTTGGATGGTCCCACAATGCACCACCAGAACTGCAGCGAGGTGACGAACATAGTCAGGTGCTCGATCATGTGCACGACCTTGTTGTGCAGTGCCCATTCGTAGAGGAAGGGGATGTGCCACAGGGAAAAGACCAGGGTAAAGCTGACTCCGGCAACGATTGGATGCGCCAGAAATTTGATGCTTTGCTTGAGCCAATGGTGCTTGGCAAAGGCGTCATCCACCAGCCATTTGGGCAGGCCGAGGAGCATCAGCAGCGGTGTGATATACATCAAAATATTGTGCTGCAACATGTGGGCACTGAAGAGGAAGTTCTCACCCAGTGCATCGAGCGGCGAGCCGACCGCCAGGTAGAAAGTGATCACGCTGGATGCAAAGTAGATGGCCTCCCGCTTGGGGAATAGATACTGCGGCTTGCGGAAGGGGCCGATGGCCAGCGAGTAGGACCAGGCGATAGCCAGAATGCCCCCGATGAGCAGCGGCTCGTTATGCCAATGGTTCCACTCAATCATCGCTCAATGGCTCGGTTGCATCGGCAGCATACATGGATGCCAGCTAGATTGTTGGGCGCTCAACGAGGGAAACTTCAGCACCCGGAGCACCGTCACCCTCAGGGAACAGAAAATACAGCGCGACCGCAGTGCCCGTCCCAATAATCAAACCCGCTATGAAGAGTGCCGTGAGCAAGAGCCTATCCCAGCGCAGGTGCATGAAATACCAAATCACCAATACGAATTTGATCAGCGAGAGTATCAGCAGCATGGCCAGGAGCACATACTTGTGGAAGGGCAGGACAATCATCACCAACTCGATAAAAGTCATAGCGATCAGCGCCAGGATGACATTGAAGAAGGTGAAATAGCGGGCGCTCTCGCTATCCAGCGTCGAAGCTGAGGCGGGAGAAAAGCTGGGCTGGCTGTGATTCTCAGACATGATCAAAAGTATTCGATGATGTAGACTAGCGGAAATATAAGAATCCACACGATGTCGACGAAGTGCCAGTAGAGCCCGGTTACTTCCACGTCGAGGGCATGCTCCTCTTTAAACTTCGGCGAAAAGGAGAAAATATACCAACTTATCAACCAGAGGATCCCGATTAGCACGTGTACGCCGTGCGTGCCCGTCAACACGTAGAAGGTCGACCCGAATATCGAATTCGTCAGCGTGAGCGGGTGGGTCGCGTGATGAACGAAATGGTAGAATTCGTAGGCCTGAGCGCCAAGAAACAGGCTGCCGAAAACGATCGTGCCCAGCAGGAAGGTGCGCGCCGCCTTCACGTTATGCTTGTGCATGGCAGAGACCGTCAGCGCCATGGTCAGCGAGCTCATCAACAGGATGAAGGTCGAGGCACTCGTCAGGTGAATATCGAAGATTTGGGTGACGGGCACGGTATTGCCGTCGATGACGATATCGGGGTTCACGCGGCGGTAGATCAGGTGGGTGCTGATCAGGGTGCCGAAGAACATGCAATCCGAGGCCAGGAAGGCCCACATCGCCAGTTTTTTGTTGGGGATGCCGGTGTTGGTGGGTGCCTCGTGATGATCGGTTTCATCCGGGCTAAGGTTGGCTGCAGTGGCTTCAGACATGGAGACAGGAGTTTGGGAGCTTCAAATTAAATATGTTTCACAGATTCAGGTCGTAGCGAAGGCACGATAGTGCCGTCGTTGCGGAACTTGCCATGCCCATCGATGGACCTTGCTTTCGCAAGTTCTCTACCAGCATGGATATGATTATTTGATGGCATAGTAGATGGCGTCTTGGGCCGCTATTCTTGCTCTTCGGCGTGGATGTGGTAGCCGCCGGGGCCTTCCAGCGCCCAGAGATAAATCGAGAGCAAGAGGATGCCGCCCCCGGTATAGGCCATCTGGAAGCCGTGGTCCCAGCCGAGGAAGTTATCATTGTTGAAGACGAAGCCCAGCCCGACCAGGAACAGGCCGAGTGAGGCGAGGAGCGGATACCAGGAGCGCTCCGGCATGTGGATGCCGTGCGGCTCGGGTTCGCCCGGTTCGGATTTCTCGGCAGGGGTGCCGTATTTGTCCGCCCAGACTTGGTCACGGGCATTGATTTTCGGGATGCGTGCGAAGTTGTAGACTTGCGGCGGGCTGGTCGTGGCCCATTCCAGGGTGCGGGCATCCCACGGATCATTGCCGCACTTTTTGCCTTTGCGGCAGGTGTAGATAATTTGGATGACGACACTGGCGATGCCCAGGCCCAGGATCATGGCACCGACAGTGGACCATGCGTTCCATTCGTTCCATCCCATGTCTCCCAGGTAGGTGTGGGTGCGGCGCGGCATGCCTGCCATGCCGAGCATGTGCATCGGGAAGAAAGCCACATTGAATCCGGCGAACATCGCCCAGAAGCTGATTCTGCCCCACAGTTCGTTCATCATCCGGCCGCTCATTTTTGGCATCCAGTAGTAAATGCCGCTAAAGAGCGCGAAGAGTGAGCCGCCGATGAGAACATAGTGAAAGTGTGCCACGACGAAGTAGCTGTCCTGCTGCTGGTGGTCGACTGGCACGCTGGCGTGCATGATGCCGGTAAAGCCCCCCAGCATAAACATCCAGATAAAACCGAGCGCAAAAAGCATGGATGTGGTGAAGATGATCTTACCGCCCCAGAGTGTGCCAATCCAGTTGAAGACCTTCACCCCGGTGGGGATGGCGATCAACATGGTCATGATTGAGAAGGCGATGGTGGCGATGGTGCCGAGACCGACCGTAAACATGTGGTGGCCCCACACGGCAAAGCCCATGAAACCGATCAGCGCACCTGACATCACGATGAGCGCGTAGCCGAAGAGGGGTTTGCGGCTAAAGGTAGGCAACACCTCGGAGATGATGCCCATTGCCGGGAGGATCAGGATGTAAACTTCCGGGTGTCCGAATATCCAGAAGAGGTGCTGCCAGAGAATCGGCTTGCCGCCAAAGGTGGCGTCGAAGAAGAAGGTGCCGAAATTGCGGTCGAACATGAGCTGGACCAGCGCAATCGTGATCGCCGGAAAGGCCATAATGATTAGGAAACTGGTAATCAGCGTCATCCAGGTAAACACCGGCAGCCGCATCATCTTCAGCCCGGGTGCCCGCATATTCAGGATGGTGGTGATGAAATTGAAGGAGGCCGCCAGCGACGAGATACCGAGTATCTGCAAGCTGAGTATCCAGAAGTCGGTACCTACGCCGGGGTTGTATTGTTTGCTGGTAAGCGGCGCATAGCCAAACCAACCGCCGTGAAAGGCCTCCCAGAACCAGGAGAGGTTGATCAACACCGCGCCCGCAATAAACGACCAGAAGCTAAAGGTGTTGAGCCGGGGGAAGGCGACATCGCGCGCGCCGATTTGCAGCACCATGATGTAGTTAAAGAAAGCTGCGTTGAGGGGCATCACCGCCAGGAAGATCATGGTCGTCCCGTGCATGGTGAA
>PXBU01000259.1 GCA_003566795.1 Puniceicoccaceae bacterium
GCAGGATCTTGCGCAGCGTGACTTCGACCAGATTCGCCAGGGTATAGCGGTCGAGGATGTTGGATATGGCATTGCGCACGTCGATCATCAGCATGCGCAGGCCGCAGTGGGTTTCATCCGGGCAGGAGCATTTCTCGTAGGCGGTCAGACTGGCGCAGGCGATTGGGGCCAGCCTGCCGTCGATGTGGCGAATGATGTCGCCGATTCGCATCTCGTCCATGGGTTTGGCCAGATAATAGCCGCCGTATTTCCCACGTTTCGTTTCAATAAAGCCGCCCTGACGCAGCGCATACAGCACCTGCTCCAGGAATTTGAGCGGCAGTTTTTCGCTCGCCGCCAGATCCGTCACGCTCAGGAGTGGTTTACCCAACTCCTGTGCCAGACCCAGCTTGATCAGCGAGCGTAATGCGTATTCTCCTTTGCGAGTAAGATTCATTAATAATTTTATGTTGATATATTTAGTATAGATTAAGTCAAGCGAAAAGTGGGGTCAAAGAATACCGGTACTGACCTAAGCGGTTTTTCAAGGGTAGCAGCGTGCTGCGACACGGCTGAGCCCGTCGCCGCCCAGCCGCTTGTTTCCAACCCTCAGTGGTAGGATGCCGCTACTGCTGATGCCTACTTTTTTTTCAGATTACCATCCGGTGCGAAGTAATTGCCGGGCGGAACCGCGACGGCTCCCGAGCGGACCGAGCGCACGTCCTCAACAGTGTAGAAGGGGCGTGGAGACATTCCATTGAGCATCTGGAGTAATTCTCCGAGTCGCTTGCGTGGTGAAACGATCAATGAAATATTGACTAATCCGAAAGCTCCATGGCCTCCCATCGAAGTGACTCCATAGCCCTTTTCTTTTAAAAAGTCAATCAGGCCCGATGGCGCTTCCGGGTGGATCACGCGCACGAGTTGATGCCCGAGCGCAAGCCGCTCCTCAAGCATTATCCCGACATAAGTGCCAACCGAGAAGCCGAGAGCCCATGCGAGAAATGCAGGAACGTTCGAGAGATTATCCATAACCTGGGTAATGGCCAGGGTCCAAATCAGAATTTCTACGAAAGCAAAAAAAGGTACAAGCTTTTTCATGCCGCGGAAAACCAGGATATGCCGGATCGTCGCCAGCGAAACATCAGTCAAGCGGGCGACAAAGATCAATGTGGGGATTAGGACCCATGCAACAAAATTGAAATCATGGAAGTTCATTTCGAATGAAGCAGAAAGATTGTTATTGTAAGTTCGTGCCTTGGCTCGCAGAGAGTTCCCTCTACGAGGTTCGACCCAAGGCACCCGTTTCGATCGGTGAGCGAAGGACGTTTCGGATCCGAATACGTCGGACGCCACCGGGTGTCGGCCATTCGATCTCATCGCCGGTTTCGTAGCCGAGGAGTCCCGTGCCGAGTGGTGTCAGCACCGAAAGACGCCCTTGTTCAAAGTCGGCTTGAGCGGGTAGGGTAATGGTGTATTTTTCCACCTCCCCAGTCTCAATGTCTTCAATTTCGATTTCGGAATTTAATCCGATCGCTTCATCGGGGATATAAGATTCTTCAATGACGATAGCTCGTTCTATCTCGGATCGAAGCCGAGAAACCGTATCGATTTTAGGGCTGAGTTTACGTACGAGATGGTTGAGGACATTGTGATCCTCTTCCGATAAGTAGATGTTTTTTATGCTCATGATAGTATGCTTTGAACCACCGCAGCATACCAGGTAGCCGCGCGTGCTAGGAAACCGAGAGCTCTTTCATTGAGCCCATAACAGATCGGCCACGTGGCTCGATCACATCAAAGTTGCCCGACCTTGATCGATGCGGGCAAATCAATTAGTTTGATGTGCATGCAGCAACCAAGCCGGGCAAATCTGGAAAGATACCAGGTGCTCCCCGACCTTTTCGTAGCGGTTGCTGTAGAAAGGACTTCATTATCGTTAAGTAAGGATCAGGGAAAGTGTTTTGTCAAGCCTACCAGCAGGATCTACTCGCTGTGCATTGCGCCCAGCTCGGCGGCGGCGACTTCCCATTCGTAATTCTTTTCCTCCAGATACTTTGCGACGCGGGCGGCTTTGAGGTTGACCTCCTTGGCGGCGGCGGGGTCGGCGTAGCTGGCGGGGTCTTCCAGTTGTTGGGAAATTTCGGACTGCTCGGTTTCGAGTGCCATGATCTCTTCCTCCAGTTGACTGACGCGGCGCTCGATTTTTTTACGGCTGGCTGATTCGGCCTTGCGCTTTTCGGCGGCGACCCGGCGGCGTTCTTTGGCGCTGACCGATTTGTGTGCGCCTTCGCTGGCCGGACGGCCGTCGGGCCGGGCGTTTTTGAGCCCTGCCACCAGCCCCTCCTGGTCGGAGCCAGTGCCGGATTTGCGCAAATAGTAATCGTAATCACCGGGGTAGTGGGTGACTTTGCCCGGCTGGATTTGAATGGTCTCCTGGGCGATAGCGCGAATAAAATGCACGTCGTGGCTGACGAAGATGAGGGTGCCGCTGTAGTCTTTGAGTGCGCTGATGAGTGCGTCGATACTCGGCATATCCAGGTGGGTGGTCGGCTCGTCCAGCAGCAGGAAGTTCGGCGGAGAGAGCAGTAGTTTGACCAGCGCCAGCCGACTCTTCTCGCCACCGCTGAGGACTTTGACTTTTTTAAAGACATCGTCTCCCCGGAAGAGGAAGGCACCCAGGATGCCGCGCACCTTCTGCTCGTTCATCCCCGAGTCGATGCGTTGCATGGCCTCGTCGAGCACGCTGCGCTCCACGTCGAGCACCTCCACCCGCTGCTGCGAGAAGTAGCCCACGCTCACCTTGAGCCCCAGCTCGCGGGTGCCGGCCTGGATCGGGATTTGCTCGGCCAGGATTTTCAGCAGGGTGGATTTGCCCGCGCCATTCGGGCCGACCAGCACGATGCGCTGGCCTTTTTCAATTTTCAGGTTGAGGTTTTTATACACCTGATGGTCGCCATAGGCTTGATCGACACCTGTGAGGTTGGCGATCCGCTGACCGCTGCGCTCCGGCTGCGGGAAGGTGAAGTGGATGGTATCTGCCGCACTTTCCGGTGCTGCGATGCGCTCCATCTTTTCGAGCTGCTTGAGGCGTGCCTGGGCCTGGCTGGCCTTGGTCGCTTTGGCGCGAAAGCGGCGGACGAAATCCTCCAGATGGGCGATCTCACGCTGCTGGTTGCGGTAGGCGGCCAGGTGCTGGGCTTCACGTTCGGCCTTTTCCTTCAAGTAGTGTTCGTAATTACCGTGGTAGCGGTGGAGCTTACCATGGGCGATTTCGGCGATGCCGTCGCAGACCGCGTTGAGGAACTCGCGGTCGTGCGAGATGGTGAGAATTGCGCCGGGGTAGCGTTTTAGTTGGTTCTGGAACCAGCCGAGGGTCTCCAGATCCAGGTGATTGGTGGGCTCGTCGAGCATGAGCAGGTCGGGCTCCATCACCAGCAGCCGGGCCAGGTGGGCGCGCATGATCCAGCCGCCGCTGAGTGTGCGGGCCGGCATGTCGCAGTCCTCCGGGCGGAAGGCCAGTCCGGCCAGGATACGCTTGGTGCGGGCCTCCAGGGTAAAGCCATCAAGTTCGACGAAGCGTTCGACTGCGGCGAGCCGCTCGGGACTGTCCGGGTCGGGAAACTGGCGCAGGGTCTGATAAATCTGAGTGATTTCGGGCGTGATGGAGGTGGCCAGTTCGGTGACGGTTTCCTCGCCGGTGGGGGCACTCTCCTGCGGGAGATAGCCGACACGGAGGTTGCGCTCCATTTCGATCTCACCGGAGTCCGGTTCGGTCAGCCCCAGCACGATATTAAAAAGAGTGGTCTTGCCCGCACCATTCGGGCCGACCAGGCCGACGCGCTCGCCGCGCTGCAGGCGGAAGGAAATCTCGCTGAAAAGGATCTTGGGGCCGAAGCCCTTACTGATTTGGGAAATAGTAAGCATGTGGTTTCTGTGGACAGAGACTTGCTAGTTGACGGTAAAAGGTTTTGCCTGCCGCTTGATTATGAACGAATCGAATCATTCCAGTCCCTTGCTTACGCTCTGGTATAAACCGCGCGTGACCTTGCAAGGTCTAATTGCTGCGGGCAAGGGCGGGGAAGTAGCTTGGGTCGTGGCGGTCTTGTTTGGTTGGGTGATGGTTGCGCCGCGCTATCTGGGTGACGAGCCCGCTGGCTCGGGCTTGATGCTGGCAGGTGGTTTGTTGGGGCTGCTGAGCTTAGCCTTGTTCAGCTGGTTGCTGCGTAATTTTAGTCGCTGGTTCGGGGCGCAAGCTCGCCTGGCAGATATCCGCACCGCCCTGGGCTGGGGGCTGATGCCCTGGACTCTGCTGCCGGGATTGCTGCTGTTCTTCATCGCGACGCAGGGTGCCGA
>PXBU01000230.1 GCA_003566795.1 Puniceicoccaceae bacterium
AAAGATTGAAGCATCTTATTTGAAAGCACCTAGTCACCGCTCCTATGAAATCACCCATTCAAATTATCGCTCTTCTCTGCGGCATCCTGCTGCTGGCTGCGTGTTCTTCGGAACGTTCTGTCGGCGACGGCTCGCTGGGAAGTATCGTCATCGCGCTGGAGCCGGACCGGGACCCTGATGCCATGCTGGAAGATCGCCGGGCCATCCAGGCATACTTGTCGCAGCAAACTGGTAAAGCGGTGGATGCAGTGGTCCCCATCAGTTCGTCGGTGATTTACGAAGGCTTGCGCAATGGCACGATCGATGTGGCTTACCTGAGTGCGACAGCGGCGGCGAGACTGGTGGAGGACGAGGTGGTCGACCTCCTGTTGGCCGAGCTCATCAACGGAAAGCCTTACTACCAGAGCTATTGGATTGGGCTCAAAGAGTCGCCCTACGAGAGCATTGCCGACTTGGAGGGTAAGCCAATCGCCTTTTCCAGCCGCACCAGCACTTCCGGCTTCCTCGTCCCGGTCTGGGACCTTTACCAGCAAGGTCTGATTAATCTCGAAGAAGGGCCAAGGGGCTTTTTTGGGGAGAACAATGTTTTTTACGGCATCGGTTACGTTTCTGCGGCGGAGCGGGTGCTCAACGGCAACGCTGAAGCGGCGGCCCTGAGCTACTACGTGCTGGACGAAGACCGGCACCTGAGCGTGGAGCAGCGCGAGCGGCTACGGGTGATCGACACCCAGGGACCCGTGCCCAGCCATGTGATAGTGGTGCGCAATGGCTTAAACGAAGCGGATCGTGAGATGCTGCGTGCGAGTCTCCTCAATATGAACACCGAGGCACCGGATTTGCGTGACCGCATCTTTGGAACGGAACTGACGGCAGTCGATACCGAGCAGCATATCAGCGGCATACTCGAAGCGCTCGAGTTGATGCGAACGATGCGTTTCTAAAGCATGGAGGCAGCTTCGACAGAGCCAGTGATCTCCGCGCGTAATCTGGGCTTTAAACGCGGTGACCGCTGGATTTTCAGACATCTCGATCTGGAGCTTCGGGCAGGCAGCTTCCTCGCACTGGTCGGCCCCTCCGGCGTGGGCAAAAGCACGCTGCTCAGCTGTCTCTGCGGCTTCCGAACACCGGATGAGGGAGAGGTCCACATCCGACTGCCCGGCCAAAGCAGCACCTCGCCGCGCGACCTGCGACGCTATTTTGGGATTGTTTTCCAAGACCTGCAGCTCACCGCCAAGGCAGACCTACTAACCAATGTGCTGTGCGGTCGCCTCGCCCGCTTCACTTGTCTGCGCACGCTCTTCGGGTTCCCCCACACCCAGCGACTGGAGGCCTATCGCCTGCTCTGCGAGCTAGGCGTCGGCCAAAATCCGCACAAGTGGGCCTCGCAAATGTCGGGCGGCGAGCAGCAGCGGGTCGCCATCGCGCGCACGCTCTTCCAGCAGCCGCATCTGTATTTTGCGGACGAGCCGGTCTCTAGTCTGGACAGCTACTACGCGGGCCGGGTGCTGGGTCTGCTGCGGCAGGAAACCGCAAAACCGCCGAAGGCCGTGATCTGCGTACTGCACAACGCCGAGCACATCAACCGCTTCGCCGATCTCGCGCTCAGCCTTAATCCCAACGATCCGGCGGGGCACAAGATCCGCCAAATCCGTTCTATTAATATGGGGGCCGGGATATGAGTGCGCCGGACCCGAAATCACCGCTGGCGCTTCCCACCCGCTTGCCAGAAAGACCCTGGTATGAGCGGCTGAATCTGCTCAACATGACGCTGCTGGTATTCTTGCTGGCGGTCATCTTTAGTGGTTCGCAAATTAGCGGCAGTGACCGCGATCTGAATATTTTCCGAAATTTGGGTAACTTCCTGCAGGACTTTTTCCCGCCGGATCTCAGCGTTTTGCCGCAGACCGGAGCGGCCCTGGTCGAGACGATAAAGATCGCGGTATTGGCGACTTTTTTTGCCGTTCTGATATCGATGCCGGTCGGCCTGGGTGCGGCGCGAACGATTTCGCCCCGCTGGCTGGTCGTGATCACACGCATGCTCATGAATCTGATCCGCACCATTCCCAGCCTGATCTGGGCGGTGATTGCGGTGGCGGCCATGGGTGCCAATGCAGCGGCCGGTGTCGTAGCGCTGACTTTTTATAGCATTGGCTATTTGGGTAAGTTCTTCAGCGAAGCCTTTGAATCCGTCGACCTGAATGTCTCCCGTTCGCTCAAAGGTATCGGGGCCGACTCGGTGCAGGCCTTTCAGTTCGGGATCTGGCCCCACGCCAAGCCCATCATCTGGAGCCAGTCGATCTGGATGCTGGAATACAACATCCGTTCCGCCAGTATCGTTGGCTATGTCGGCGCGGGCGGCCTCGGACTCCAACTGCATGCCTATCAGGAATTTCACCATTGGGATCGATTTGCGACCGTGCTCTTCTGCATTCTGCTCGTCGTCACCTTACTGGATCTGCTGAGTGAGCGGGTGCGGCAACGGATCGCCCGGCGCCTGCCTTCTGATTTTTGCCATACCGACTAGTGTCCAAAAAAAGCTTACGAATTATAGCGACAGATCGTTTTTTTTCAGATACACCCTCCCCTGCAAAGCCCGTAATCGACGGGACTTGCAGTATTACACAGTAAAGAAATAAGTATATGAGTACAGGAACAGTAAAATGGTTCGATGCCGAAAAAGGCTACGGATTCATTCAGCCGGAAGATGGCAGCAAAGATCTCTTTGTTCATCATTCGGAAATTCAAGTCGACGGCTATGCCTCACTAGAGGACGGCCAAAAGGTCGAATTTGAGATGGGCAGCGGCCCGAAGGGCCCTTGCGCAACGCAAGTCAAGCCCAGCTAAGTGCTACTAACAAGCCTTTTGCAAGACCAGCTCTCCCGCACTCCGCGGGAGAGCTTTTTTGTGCCCATTGCCAACTCCTCCTACTATTTCCCGTAGCGAAGCGGCGATAGCCGTGTCGACATGCCATCATTAATTGGCGGTCGCCGCGAGCCAATGGGCCGTCAGGCTGAAGGGACCGGTCTGCTTATCGGCGAGCATGAACCCGATGCGCCGGACATGAGCGGTATTTAAAGTGTAACCGGATAACTGGCGCCCCCGCCAACTTGGTTTGAGCTCATCGAAGGGGATAAACACTTCGATCCACTCGCCCTCAACAGTTTCAAACTCCTGGCCGAAATTCACCTTGCCCCAACCGCGGTAAACGGCATCGGATTGAAGGCGTAGCTGATAGGTCCTGCCATCTCCACGCACGCGAAAACGGATACCATCGTAGTCAGCTAGATCATAGTTGCCATCGGCATGCACGGAGGAGAAACCACCGTTGTTTTCCAGTGAGAGGACACCGCTGAACAACATCCCTTCGTCGACCAGTTGAGCACCTCCTGCTGAGAGCCCGCCCATCACGCCGTCGTTGGTCGCGCCCCATGGTTTGGACGGATGTTCGCCGGTAAAATTGAAGAGTTGCTGCATCGAGTGAGTGTTCGCTGGCATATTTACGAGAAAACCAGCCGCCGACAAAGCGAAAAGGGCAAACAGTCTTTTAAAGGGGGCAACCGGGCTTGGTCGTAGACGGATCGATCCGTATCTCATGCCGAAATGATCGCAGAAGTTGGTCATCTGCTTACAGGCTAAAAGCCGGGTGGAGGTATTTTCAAAAGAAGTGCGTCGTTCGTGGTTGGGCTTACTCGACTGCGGGAAACAGCAGAATAATTCACGGCAGAATAATAGCGATAGAATCGATGTCGAATCCTCACTCCGTAGGGGTGCTGCTCGCGGCACCCGCGAACGTTCGAAGGCGTATCAAAGTGCACAATTCTTCCGAGCGCTCGCGGGCTTCCCCCAGGAAAGCCCCTACGGTGTCGACCTGTTCGCGGTGATCACATCTGCGGGAATAGAGAAGCCACGCCCCGTTGGGTGGAAGCGTTTTGTGTAGATGGAAAAATGAGTAAATAGCGCGGTGCCAGGCTTCAACAACCGGAGTCGTCGCGACCGTCGCCGCGCAGGCGCTCCATCGCCTGCAAACCATCGAGCCAGGGCTCGGGAATACCGTTGGCCGCCGCAAGGAGGGAGCCGACCACCGCCCCACGGTGCGCGTTGTCGCCACCGCAGCGGGCGTTGGCGATCACCCCGGCGGAAAAATCATCGTGATATTTCCAAGCGAGATAAAGCGCGGCGGTGTAGGAATCCGGCAGGTAGCAGGCGGGCGTGAGCTGGCGCCCCACTACCCTACGGTCATCGAAGCGGGTCCAGGTATCCAATTGCCCGGCGCTGACCCAATCCGCGGCGTGCGCCGCTATCGCCTCGCGCAAGGTCGCCCCTTGTGCCACCGCGTGGAGCATTCGCGTGAGTGCGTCCCCGGCGCTCGCCACTGGCTGCCCGTGATGGGTAAGCGCCAGATGCGAGGTGATGATCGGCACAGCGGCATCGCCCGTCGACGCTCCGTTGGCATCCAGTGCGGCGAGTAAAAACGGCGTCGGCGTCAGACCGCCGATATGGATATCATTGATCCCACACTCGGAGGGCGGGCAACCACGCGCCAAGTTATCAAAGAAGGCGCGATGGTATTCCTCAACATAGGTATCCCGGTGCCAGCCCGGCTGCCGCATGCGGTCGATAAATAGCCGCAACCATGCATCGGGATCGTAACGGCCTTGTGCGACCACCGAGCAATACAGCTCGACCCCGAGTAGAAAATTGACGCTGTTGCCGCCCGCCGGAAGAAACTGATGGTAGTGGACGCCCCGCTGGCCCCAGTATTGTGCCTGATCATGCAGGATATCGCCCTTTCTGTTGCGGGGCGTGTATTTCGAGCGCCACAGAATACTGTCCGGGTGCGGATTTTTCGGGCTTTGATAGGACTCCAGCTCGGGATAATCCCGGTCGAGCGCGTTGGTATCATAATACCAGTGCACCGGCAGGGACAGCGCGTCGGCTACCAGCGCTCCAAGCATAGCGTTTTGTATGTGAGCGTTCATTGTGCGTAGCCCTCCATGGCCTGGCGGAAAGGTTCAAAAAACTTCTGCTGCGCCCGCTCCAAGTGGATCATTAAACGCGTGTGGTGGAGCACCCCCTGCCCGTTCAACTCGTCGAAAAAGACTTCGGCTGTGTAAATAAAACGCTGGTTCATGGGAATGTATCTTTCAACAGCTGCTCAGCTTACGCACTGTTCTCTGACCTCCCCCATCCAGATAGAGGGCTCCTGGTAAATGGCGCTAATTTTAGCGAACCACGGCACATAATCCTAATCGTAATCCTAATCTCAAATGCCTGATGAAGCGGGATTAGGATTAAGATTAAGATTAGGAGTAGGGGTAGGAGTAGGAGCTGGCGTAAAACCGGCTGAACATAGCACCAGTAGGGTGATTGTTAATTTCCGGCAGGTCCCCACCGTAGTCGGGCTGATTCATCCTGGCATTTATACACAAGTTTCAGTTATCGCTATTTTCCCTTCAAGTTCCCCCGATTTCACATCATTTTCTTGCCGTAGGGGTGGTGCTCGCGCCACCCGCCCTTCGATAAACTCAGGGCCTTGAGCCTGCCGAAACGGCGAACCTTGCGTTGCCCCCGCTCTGTCCGCCACGCCCCGGACGCTCGCGGGCTTCCCACAGGAAAGCCCCTACGTCAAACTCCGCTTTCTTCGCTGCCCCTCGCACGAGTCAAATTTGTGTATAAATGCCAGGATTCATCGCCCGACCGAACGGAAAAGGCGGCCTCGTGAATTCGCTTTAGCGCGAGCGTCGCCGCGACTCGACTCTGTGTCGAAACGCATTTCATGCGCTTCGACACAGATAGATGTGAAAGTTGAATCCCGATTGGCTGCCGCCCTCTCCGCTTGCGCTACGTCGATCCCGATTCCGATTCCGATAGCGATCCCGATTTCGATAATAGGTCCAATCAAGTGCCATTTCCGCCAGGCGTTGAACTTCAACATCTGACCTCTGGCCTCTGTCTTCTGTCCTCAGGATGCAAAAGCCCCCCCTCCGTGTCTCGGTGTCTCCGTGGTAAAAAAATCTCTCTTATGAGAATCGGAGAAAGCACTAAAAGATAGCGAAGAACCATAAGATCGTAGGGAATTCGCACTTGCTGCGATCATTCCGCATGTATGCACCGACAAAAGAGGCCGCCCACCGTGCTTTGATCGATTTCGCGCCGCAGGCGGGGCGGGGCTACGCCGCAGGCCGCAACTACGACCATGGCCCGGATGGGCGGCAGAATGTCTCCCAGCTCTCGCCCTGGATTCGCATCCGGCTGCTGCCGGAGTGGGAAGTCGTGCGCACCGTGCTGGAAACCCACTCTGCGGCGGCCGCCTCGAAGTTTATCGATGAAGTCTGCTGGCGCACCTACTGGAAGGGATGGCTCCAGCTGCGTCCCTCCGTGTGGGATGCCTATCGGGCCGATCTCGCCCAACTGCTGGAGGCATCCCGCGAGGACGCGGCCTACCTGCGAGCCGTCGAGGGACGGACCGGCATCGAATGCTTCGATGGCTGGGCGGACGAGCTGGTCACCCACAACTATCTGCACAATCACGCCCGGATGTGGTATGCCAGCATCTGGATTCATACCCTGAAATTGCCTTGGCAGCTGGGGGCCGACTGGTTTCTGCGGCACTTGCTGGATGGCGATCCGGCCTCCAACACCCTGAGCTGGCGCTGGGTGGCGGGGCTGCATACGCTCGGCAAGACCTACCTAGCGCGTGCGGATAACATCTGCAAATACACCGGCAATCGTTTTCCAGTGAGCGAAGGCCTGGCCAACCAGCCGCTTGATCTGCAGGAGGACGCCCCCAGGCCCGCGACCAGAAAACTGATGCCCTCTGAGCCGATCCCGTCCGACCTGCGGCTGGGACTCCTCGTGACCGAGGAAGACTTGAGTGCCCACGAGTGGCTGCGCCCCCAAGCCGCATTTGCGGCCACCGCAGCTTACTTCCCCAAGGACAGCTACCAGACACTCCGGGTAGCGCCGCGCGTGGTCGACTTCCGGCAGCAAGCGCTCAGCAACGTCACCAGCCGCGAAGTCTTTGAACAACCCCGGCAGTTGCTTGACTGGGCCGTGCAGCATCAGCTGCAAGGCATTGCCACCGTCAAAGCCACCACTGGCCACTGGCCGGGCATTTTGGCCAAGCTCCAGGCCGCCCTCGCGGAGAAAGGCATCAAGCTCTTCACCGTGCGCCATTGGTGGGACGAGGCGCTCTTCCCCCACGCCACCCACGGCTTCTTTCGTTTCAAAAAAGCCATTCCCAACGCGCTGGAAGAACTGGCTCGCAACCAGGCCGCAGAATGAAGCATTGTTCAGAGGCCGGATTGATCCACAGAAGGATGAGACTTGAGACTTGAGACCTGAAATTTGGTGAATTCGCCGTTTTGCCTTAGCGACCCTCCGCCCTCTGCCCTCTGTCCTCTGCCCTCTGTCCTCTGCCCTCTGTCTTATGCCCTCTGCCACATGACTACGCTCGCATTTCTCATCTTCGTCTGCGCCATCTCTTTCCTCATCTACGGGGCCAGCTGTCTCTTCAGCCCCCACATGCAGGTCGAGTTTCAACGCTACGGACTCGCAAAATATCGGCAGCTGACCGGGGTGCTGCAACTGCTGGCAGCTATCGGCTTGCTGGTGGGCTTGGCGGTTCCGTGGATCGGCGGCATCGCCGCCACCGGCTTGGCGCTGCAGATGGCCTGCGGCGTGGGGGTGCGCGTCACCATCGGCGACCCATGGTATATGTGCCTACCGGCGGCGACCTATATGCTGCTATGTAGCTGGCTCGCCGTCCAGCTATTGTAAGATCAGCAACAGCAGCGACATGATCAGCATGGCCGCGGCCGGAAGGTAGCGAATCGCCGGGTCGTTGACCTTGGCATGCATCAGCACCGCCCCGAGCATCAGCAGCGCCATTAAACTCGCCCCCACAGCCAGCAGTCCCGGCAACCAAATCGCCAGCAGCAGCAGCGACGCTGCCAACAGCTTCAGGGCACCCACCGTGTAGAACATCCATTCCGACAGGCCATAGGCCGCGAACTCGCCCTTGAGATTGGAGGCCTCACCACCCCGGTATTGCGTAGCTCGCGCGGATCGCAGGAGCCAGACATTAAAAATTCCAAGTGCGATGATGAGCTGTAAGGCGATTTTGAGATATTCCATAGCTAAGAACAGAGCGTGATTTGCTCGGAAACCTTACCCGCTGTGCGCACTCCCGACGAGAAAAAACCTCACACTAGTGGAACATGCATTAAGTTTTCCCGTCGCCGACGGGTCCGCCGTAGCCTTGCCGAAGGAGAAAGGCCTTCGCCTTTGGTTTCCCATTCGTGACCGCATGGCGTTCGGTCCAAACGCGAAGGCGTTCGGCTACAAGTTTCGAAATTCGGAGGCATGAACCAACCTATTGGTTGGGATACCAGCCCGAGAACACGGACCTTCCGCGCATTCGTGGCCGCCGCTCACTCGCGTCACTCACGAACACTGGACGAAATATTTGTTGCCGAGGTGCCGGAATTGCCAGGATGCATGGCTCACGGGGAGACGAAAGCTCTAGCGATGCAGCACGCGGAGACCGCGATTGAATTATGGCTCGAAACGGCACGAGAGGATGGGATTGCTGCTCCGGAACCTCGCGGCCGCCTCCTCTACGCCTAAACCAAGGGCCAATCGGGTAGGAGCCATCAACTCCGTTCGCTGCGCTCACTTCGTGATAGCCCTCGACGTTGCAACAATGAGAACTGAATCAGCCATCGCCATCGGATTCGGTCTTGGAGTGCTCGTGTGCGTGCTTTTCGCAACGGGAAAGCGCATCCTGTTTCCTTCAGCTATCGGGTGGCGGTGCATTGAACGGCCCTTTCGGGTTCTACATACTGGGCCTCGATGCGGTGAGACCGGACACAACGGACCAATTGAGGATCATGCTTGGCCCCCATGAGCGGATCCTCAGATACAGTTGGCGCGAATGAGAGCGATCAAACTCGAACCAACGGCGGCATGGAACGCTACAAATTTCGCGTCGTAACGTAGTCGGGTTGACTTGTCACCCGACCCGCAACTTGCGCCGCATTTTGAACTTCCGCGGCAGGGCGGCACTTTTGGAAGCCGCGGATGACCTTGAAGCGTTCGAACAAAGAGAAGATGAACCCGTCCTCGATTTTGAAACGTTTGTAGCCTCCTTGAAAAAATTAATGGACACTGACTGGGTGGTGCTCGCGCTACCCGCCCCTCGATAAACTCAGCGCCTTGTGCCAGCCTGTCCTGAGCCAGTTAAAGGTTCGAAACGGCGGATCTTGCGTTACCTCCGGTCTTTCCACAAGGTCCCGCACGCTCGCGGGTGGCGCAAGCACCACCTACACGTCGTGGCTTTCTTTACTCCTCCACCAAGGCTACGGCGGATACAGGCGGCAAAAGCACGAGCGCACGGGAGTTGGTAGGAACTTCCAAGCGCCTCAGAACGTGCACGGGTGGCGCGAGCACCACCCCTACGTAATCGTAATCCAAAATACCTAGGACGGGACGATTACGATAAGGATTACGATTACGACCGAGTCTTGTTTAGGTGAGCACCATGCAGGTTCCTCGCAGATTCATCGGGGAGTTGCTTGGAAGTAGTCGGGGTGATTCATCCCCCGACTCGAATGCCTTGCGATTAAAAATGCCCGTTTACGCCGCAAACGTTGGACACGCTCAAATCCAACGGAGGTCGGGAGTCTGCCTTACGCTCGGTCGGGGGATGAATCACCCCGACTACGGGCACAGGCAAAACCTCTGCTATCGTATCCATGGCGGGCGCACAGGGGTGGTCCCGGTTCGGCAATGCCGCACCCCCATCGGAAACTAGCCCTGACAACAAGTCGGATGACACCCGTGGCGGCCCTGCGAGCAAAATCAGGCTCGAACTCGGCATCGAACAGGATAGCTTTACCTCTATGAGCCGGTTGACACCCGCATCCCGGCCGCTGTGCATGACTAAAAGCAAAACAATCATTATCGGAGGGGGCGTGATCGGCCTGTGCACGGCTTGGCAACTGCTGGAGGCTGGCGAGGATGTGGTGGTGATCGATGCCGCCGCTTCGGGTGGCGACAATGGCGCGCGCGAAAACGCGGGCTTGATTGTGCCGAGTCATTTCATCCCGCTGGCGGCACCGGGAATGTTGGCGAAGGGGCTGCGCTGGCTGCTCGACCGCGAGAGTCCCTTCGCGATCAGGATGCGCCCCAGTCCGGCCTTGGCGCGCTGGGGCTGGCTGTTCCATCGGCACAGCACGCTGGAACATGTGCGGGATTGCGCCGCGATTCTGCGCGACTTGCATTTGGAAAGCCGCCGGATGTTTGCGGAGCTGGCTGACGAGGGCGAGCATTTCGGTCTGGTGCAACGGGGACTCATCATGCTGTGCAAAACGCAACACGCCCTCGACGAAGAGGCGGCAGTGGCACGCACCGCAGCGTCCCTCGCCCTGCGCGTCGATGTGCTCGACGCCACTGCTGTCGCCAAACTCGACCCGGACATCACGATGGACGTGACGGGCGGCGTGCATTTCCCAGACGATTGCCATCTCGATCCGGCGCGCCTGCTTGACCTGCTCCGCGAACGCGTGATCCGCCTCGGCGGGCGGATCCGCCACGAGGCGGTCGTCGATGAAATCACCCGCCACGCGGACGGCACTCTCGCGCAGGCGCGCGGCGAGGGGTTCGCCGAAAGGGGATCTCAGTTCGTGATCGCCGGCGGCATCCGCAGCGAAGCTTTGTTGAGCAAACTGGGGCTGCGCCTGCCGATGCAGCCTGGCAAAGGCTATTCGCTCACGCTCGACGCCCCCGCGCAAGTGCCGCAACTCTGCTCGCTCCTCACCGAGGCAAAGGTCGCCGTCACTCCCATCGGTGGTCGCCTGCGCTTTGCCGGCACGATGGAGATCGGCGCGCGCGACGCAGGCGCGAACCCGGCCCGTCTGCGCGGCATCATTCGCTCGGCGGGCCGGTATTTCCCGGAGATTCGGCCCGAGGCCTTCGACGGGCTGCGCCCATGGGTGGGCCACCGCCCGGTCTCACCCGACGGCCTACCCTACCTCGGTCGCTCGCGCCGCATCCCCAACCTGATAGTCGCCACCGGCCATGCGATGATGGGCCTGAGCCTCGCCCCAGTGACCGGCGCGGTGGTCGCCGCGCTCATCACCGGCCGTCCGCCGTTCCGAGATCTCTCTGCGCTTGATCCCGAACGCTTCCACTGAGAAAAACGAGCCTTTCATCTGACAGACTATGCCAACCACGCCCCTCCACCTTGTCGACTCCCACACCGAAGGTGAACCCACGCGGCTGATCGTCTCCGGCGGGCCGAATCTCGGCGGAGGCTCGGTGGCGGAACAGGCGGCGCGCTTCTCGCGTGACCACGACTGGGTCCGGCGTGCGCTCTGCCGGGAGCCGCGCGGCCATGAGGCCATCGTGGGCGGGATGATCTGCGAGCCGCGCGAGCCGGATTGTGCGTGCGGCGTGTTCTTTTTCGACAACGCCACCACTATTCCGATGTGCGTGCATGGCACCATTGGGCTGGTCGCCACGCTGCGCCATCTGGGAAAAATCACAGCTGGCCGCCACCGTATCGAGACCCCGGCTGGTGTGGTCGAAGTTGACACTGCCGACGATGGTCTGGTCGAGGTCACAAATGTGCCGAGCCGCGTGCTCCGCCGCGAGGTGGCACTCCAGGTCGATGGCTGGGGGACAGTGACGGGCGACATTGCATGGGGAGGCAACGGGTTTTTCCTGATCGACGAGCAGGGACCCGCCGTGAAGTTCGGCAACATCCCGCAACTCACCGCATTCGGCAAAGCGGTGAAAGCGGCGCTCGCCAAGGCTGGACTCAACGCGGTGGACGGTATCAATATCGACCACATCGAGGTGTTCGGCCCGCCGGGCGATCCTGCCACTGCCGACAGCCGGAACTTCGTGCTCTGCCCGGGCAATGCCTACGACCGCTCGCCCTGCGGCACCGGCGTGAGCGCCAAGCTCGCCTGTCTCCATGCCGCAGGCCGCCTCGAGCCCGGCGTCGTCTGGCGTCAGGCGGGCATTCTCGACACTGTTTTCGCCGGGCGCATCGTCGCCGAAACCGATGGCGGCGTGCTACCGAAAGTCGCCGGACGGGCATGGATCCTCAGCGAAGCGACCCACCATTTTGATGCGACGGATCCCTTCCTCAATGGGATCGGATAGGATCAGGCCATCTCCGCCTCGGTTTCGTCAGTCTCGCCCTCGTCGGCAGATTCATCCTCCGCTTCTTCCGCGGGCTCGGACCCCTCGCCCGGGATAGGTCCCAAGTCCTCGCGCAACTCATCCGCTTGCCAAGGGGTGGTGCGGGCGGAATACAAGTCGAGGTATTCCTCGATCATATCCACCGTCATCTCCGAGGCTGAGTTGCCCCACTCCTGACGGATATAGGTGATCACCCCGGCCAATTCGTTGGGCCGGAGGTTGAGCCCATTGGGACCGAAGGCGGGCATGTTGCCATTGTAGGTATTCCCCTTGACCTCGATCGGACCACTCAGGCCGTTGATCAGGACACGAGCCACGACTTCCGGGTGACCCGTCACCCACTCGGTGCCCACCAAGGGAGGGTACACGCCGCTGACGCCCTGTCCATCCGCCTGGTGGCACTGCGCGCACTGATTACGGTAGATACGGGCACCGCGATCAAAAAGTGTGATCTCCGGCGCAGCGGCGACCTCGCCCGATCCCGCCCGGAACTTCGGGTCGAACACATCCGAGCGGAACTCACCGCTGTAAAGCACCAGGTAGATACCCGCCCAGAAGCCCAGGACCATGATGACAAAAACCAGGAAGATCGGTATCGGAGTAAAGGCCTCACTAGGTTCTTCCTTCTCACGCATGAGCTGGGCATGAATATCCTGCACCTGCTCATCCTGCATCGCCGCTTTTTCCAGCGATGCCTTGCCCTGGTTCGCGGGGCGCGTCTCTGATGTGTCGTTGCTCATTACTCAGGAATTGGGGCCTCGGGCAGACTGTAATCGACCCTTAAACTCAAAAGATATTCTACCAGTGCCTCGGCCCGTCGGGTCGGCACGATTTCGTAACCAGGCGGCGGCGCATACTCGGAATCCGCCGGAAAATCCAGCGCTTTGGGAGAGGGCTCGTTGATGATCTCCCGCGTCTCATAGAGGAAGGGATAGGGTGGCATGGTGGAGCCCGGTGAGACAGTCTGCGGATTATACAGGTGCAGGTGGTTCCAGTCCCGACCGGCGTCTCCCGCATAGCGCCCACCAACATGCGCCAGATCGGGGCCGGTGCGCATCGTGCCCAGCAGCACGCGGTCCTGGCGCACATAGTCGCGGGCCACGGTCTGGCGCAGGCCCCAGCCCCGCTCAATATCCGCTCCGAAACCGGGCCGGCGAATCTGCTGGGTATGGCAGTAAATACAACCAAGCTCTATATAGACTTGTTTGCCCTGCTGCGCGATCCCCGAGAGTGGCAGCGGGTAGCGGGTCTGGCCCTCTTCCATCACCATGACATTCGGGTCATCATCGGAAGGAACCAGCGTCTCGGTGCTGGGCTCCAGCCCGCCGAGTTGAATATGCCCCGTCAAGATCAGGCCGGAAAAGGAGAAAGCCAGCGCGAAGAAGATGCCGCAAAACAATGTCGGAAGGTTTTTCATCAGACAGGCTTCCTTTCTTTAGTCAGCAGGGTCGGCTCTTGCCGGGAGCGAACCGCACCGGCCGCGAACAACATCCAGAAGAAATTAATCGCAAAGGCAACGTGCCCGACAGTCAGTAACAGCCCCGACACGGACCGGGCTTTTAGCCAGGGAACCGTATTTTCGACCGTTTCAATGAATGGAATCTCGGAATTGTTCATCTGCAGGCCCTGTATCCATCCACCCACGTGCAGCGCGACAATCATAATGGTGATACCGATCGAGGCCGCCCAGAAGTGCAGGCTGATCAAACCGGCGGAAGGCCACTCACGTTTGAGCAAGCGTGGCATCATGTAGTAGACGCCGCCAAACATCACCATGGTGAAGAAGGCATACACGCCCTGGTGCGCATGCCCGACGGTGAAGTGCGTAAAGTGGGTGACCTCATTGACAGAACGCAGCGCCATCGATGAGCCGATCAGACTGGTGATGGTGTAGGAGATCGCTCCAAAGACAGCAAAGCGGAGCGTCGGACTGCGCCACACTTCCCGGTGCCGCCCCACGACAGTCATGTGGTGATTCAAGCCGACCACAATGACCGGAATGACCATCATGACTGAGGCGACAATCCCCGCAGAAACCAACCAGACGGGAACCGGGCCACCAATCAAATGGTGCATGCCGGCCCAATTGTAGAAGATCGCCAAGGACCAGAAGCCAAGCACGGAAAGATAGTAGGAGTGGATGGGGCGCCCCAGCACTTTGGGAATCACGTAATAGACCGTGGCCAGCGCCATCGGTGTCAGCCATAGCCCCAGCACGTTGTGGGCAAACCACCAGTTGACGACCGCCTGAACCACACCACGTGCGGGGAACCAGATGATCATCGCCTGTGCGACGATGTAAAGCCAGGGAAACCAAAACAGTGCCGCCAGGATGTACCACTGCGAGACATACACATGGTCACCCTTCCGAAAACGGAAGGCCATGACGCCCCAGACTCCGATCAAGGCATAAGAAAGTGCCAGCATCGGGGTGGCATACTGCGGTATCTCCAGCCACTCAACCGAGGTGATTTCACCACGCAGGATTCCGAGCACGCCGATCGTCACGCCGATGTTCCAGGATATACCCGCAATCAGGAGTATCCCCTTGTGGTCGACGGTGGAGCGGCACAGGCGGGCCATAATCCAAAGACCCACTGCAAAAATCACATTATTCGCCCAGCCAAAGGCCATCGCATTCAGGTGAGCGGAACGAACCCGGCCAAAGGTCAGCCACTCGTAGGCTCCCAGAAAATCGGGATCATGCGACTTAAAAGCAGCCATCAGAGCCAACACGGTTCCGATCATCAGCCAGCCGATGGCAGACACCACGAAAAAGAGCGCTGCGGTGCGAATCGATGCGTCGATTGCGCTCAGCTCCGCGCGCACCGACCCATCCTCGGACGAATACGGGTTGGTGGAAGGAGAAATTCTATGCGACTCGTTACTCATTTGCGGCCTGGGCGAGACCTGAGAGATTTGCGGCTCTCAGGAAATTGATCGGATATTTCCCCTTCGGGCTCTTCATCGGTAAAAATAGTCTTTGCTTGCGCATCGAAATCGCGCAAATGCCCCCTTTTGGCGGACCAGTATAACATCATCACCACCACAATAAAAAAAGCAATCCCGAGCAAAATGATCGGCAAGAGCGGACTGAATTCAAGTACGTCCATCAGTCTTTATACTCCCTGACCACCAGGTCCATCGCCGCTTCGACCGGAATTCTCACCGTGCCCTGTCCATCCACCGCATAGCCAGTGATCTTGGCCAGGCCGGCAGCTCGTGCCTCATCCGCTCTGATTTGCCGCTCCTCTGCCGCAGCTTTATCGACCGGCTCCGGGCGATTCGGCAGATAGGCCAAAAAGATAATCAGAGCAAAGATGAGAATGGCACCCAGGCTGCCCAGGAAGGTGGGCCAGGAGGATTTACTGGAAGGTTGATCAGACATCGTGGTATTACTCAGCGTAATTTATAGATTTTTCAACATTAGGATCACGAATCGGTATCGGTTCGGTTTTCTTCATACTGCGCAGCATGGCCCAGAGACAAATGCCACCGACGCCCACCAGCGCGGCGACGTCATAAACCGTCACCGAGAACTGCCGGACCAGGTAGCCGCTATCCGACTCCGGATCCACAATCTTACCCGGAATAATATTCCAATACAGGTCGAGAATGGTGAACAGCAAAATCCAGGCGGAGACAAACACACTGCGCCAGACCACCACCTTGGTCTTATACCAGAGCAGCAACAGGAATGGGATGAGGAAGTGCGCGAAGATCAGCAGCAGGCTGACGTTCCACCAGGAATTCGAGCTGCCATCGAAGTTCTTCTCCCGGATATTATACCAAAAAACTTCCTCCGGGATGTTGGCGTTGTAGATAATGAAATACTGCGAGAAGCTAATGTAGGCCCAGAAAACGGTGAAGGCCAGCATCATACAGCCGAGGTCGTAGCGGTGCGCCTGATTGAAGATACCTTTCAAATAGCCTCTGGTCGCCAGGATCACGCAGAGAATCAGGATAAAGGCCAGCGCGGCCCGGATACTGGCCGAAAAGAACCACACCCCATACATGGTGGAGAACCAGTGATACTCCATGGTCTTGAACCAGTCGATCGAGCTTACGGTGGCCGCAGCGGCACACAGGAAGAGGCCGACCGCCGAGAGGCGACGAGCATAATGGGTGTTGTTAATGTCACCCGTCTTATCCGCATCGAAGGACCAGCGGCGCAGCAAGCTGGACAAAATGATGAATACCCCGAAGACGAAGAGCACCCGCAAGGTAAAGAAACCCACACTCAAATAGGGCGACTTCCATTGATAGAGCGGGTCATCCGCCACCGTAACATTGCCTGGAATCTCGTTGACGCCGCTCATCCACTTCCAGATCAGGCCCGGATTCTCGTGAAAGAGGGGCACCAGCATCAACGGGATGAACAGCAAAAAGAGCCAGGGGAACGCACTCAGGTAGTGCTCACACTGGCGGCGAATCACAATCGGCCAGCGGGCATGAAAGACATACCAGATCTGAACCAGGAACAGCAGGCCGACAGCAATGGCGAGCCAGAACGCGATCCCGATAAGCCAGCTCATCATGGGGCGCACTTCGTGCCCGACCCAGCCTTGATAAAAGCCGATTCCGGCAACCGCCAGGCCGATCAGGCCAATCACCAATGCGATGAAGCTGGGATCTTTCGAATTTACTTGTGTGGGTTCCGAACTCATGGGCTTTAGATTCCTAATTCTTCGCGTTCACCGGCGGGCACATCTTCCGCACTGGCATTTTGGGAGCGTTGGAGGGCACGCAGGTAAAGCACGACAGCCCAGCGCTCTTCGGGATTGAGACGATCCTTGAGCCCATACATCAGGCCTTTCCCGTTCGCGATCACGTCATAAATGTAGCCATCCGCCTCATTCCGCAGCCGATCATCGTGAAAGGAGGTAGCCAGGATACCGTAGGGCTGGGTCACACCATTGCCGTCACCGGCAGACCCATGGCAAACTGTGCAAAAGATTTCGTATTTTTGGCGGCCCATTTCCATCAGAGAATAATCCACCTCGATGGGTAGCTTGTCCACCCAGCTGCCATCGGTATTTTTACCGCGCAGAAAAGTGGTTCGCCCCAGGTTGCTGTCTTCGAAATCCTCAGAGAAAACCTGCTCGTAATTGAGGTAATTCCCGCGGGGCACCGTATTTCTGGGCACCGGCCGGTCGTCGCGACGATCGCCAAAGAAGGGGTTCTCGCCCTGCGGCTTAAATTTAGCCTGGCGGTCCATATCCGGGAAAATCTCGATCGGGGGCTTCTCCGAGAGCGCACCACGGAAGCCAAAAATCGAAACGACTGCGGCGATGACAAAAACAAAAATAATCAGAAAAATTCTCATGACGCTATTCTCTATGCCGAGACCTCCTCAATGTCGGTCCCGCCAATCTCCTCCAGAAACTGCTTGGTAGCTTCCGGATCAAACTTCGGGTCTCTCGATTCGATGCCGATCAGCAGCCGGTCACCCGCAACTTCCAGGAAAGTATCGCTCTCAAAAAGCG
>PXBU01000302.1 GCA_003566795.1 Puniceicoccaceae bacterium
GACGTTGCCCACTGTCAGATCCAGTGCCGAGGCCAGGCGCGCGGAGGAGCCGGTCGCTTCGACAATGGCGCTGCCGTCCATGCTCAGGCTGCCGCTTACGGCGGTGATCGCGACATCAGCCGCAGTGGCGACGATGACTCCGGCGGCGAGGTCGACGTCGGTATTACCGGAAAGGGTGATAATGCCGGTCCCGCTGAGGATGTCCGCGTTGATATTGAAGTCGGTATCAGCGCCCTGCGTTTCCAGGAGAATTCGACCGCTTCCATGGGCAGAAACTGGACCATTCACGGTTAAATCACCGGCATCCACTGTTACGATAATGTCCCCATCACCCGCTTGAGTGGTCAGACCAGCGGGTGCGATTTCAAGCGTGTCAACTTCACGCAGCACAATACGCCCGCTGCTACTGTTGGTTGCGGTGACGGAGCCGACATTGAGGTTTATATCTTCAGCACCGACATCGCCGATACCATTAACCGCAAGTAGAGTAGCGAGAGCAGCGGTGCGGATGTTGGGCTCCTCAAGGACAGTATTATCCCGAATCCGGTCTCCGGCATCAACCGCGACATCGCCGCTGTCGATGCTTTCCAACAAGGAGAGGAAGATGTCTCCAGTAGCGGTGTAAGTGATCACACCTGCCTGAGTTTGGGTCATGGTCTCGTCGAGCATGGTGATATCCCCGCCCTTGGCATCCAGGGAGATCGTTCCAGTATCACTCGTAAGAATATTGGCATTTTGATGGATGGAAGTAGCGGCCTCCAACTCGATGATGCCACCTTGTGATTGAATTCCAATTTGGTCATCATTCACCCCATCATTAATGGTAATCGAACCCGTTTCGGATACGATAGTCGTATCACCCTCGGCAAGGATATCGCTCATAGGCTGATCACTGACGGGAGCGCTCGAACCATAGGAGATCAGGCCGGAGGCATAGAGAACCTCCGTGACTTCGACGACGGCGACAGTGTCAATGGTCAGTGAGCCAAGGTTGGAGAGATGAATCGGTCCTTCAGCCGAGGCGGCCGCAATGGTGGCGACATCGAGTCGCAGTGGCGCAGGGGCGATTCCAATGCCGGTCTGGGAGCGCAAGCGGAGGTTTTGTGCGACGACGTCGCGAAGGTCTTCATTGTCGCCGCCGGTGATTGCACCGTTGATCACTGCGATTTCAACGGTGCCAGTGCCAGCCCGGACTCCAGTAATTTGGGCATTGTTGCCGGACTCCACGAGGATGCTCTGGTTCTCAGTGATCAGAGCACCAAAGGTGTCTTCACCATCATTATCTACGACAATTTCAGCGGTGGCGGCAGCGGCAGCGACGAGGATTTCTCCAACTTGATCAGCAGTAACGGGTGCGGCGATTTCAATTCGATCATTGGCGCGGAGGGTGATGTTTCCGTTGGTTGCGGTGATGGCTGCATTAACCACCAGCTCAGTTCCCGCTGCTGTTCCAAGGAGAGCAATGTGCCCAAGATCCGCATCGGTATTGGAACTGGCGCTGCGAACTTCGCCATCAACTGAGATCGTGTTGGCTAGCGTCAGGATCCGAATGTCGCCGCCAAGGGCGTTGTTGACAACACCACCGAGAGTCAGGTCAGCATCGTCAGTTAATGTTAATCCGGTCTCTTCCTGAACAATGATATCGCCCGAGCCCGTGTTGAGAGCCGTGAGGCCAGCAACTCTGGTATTGAGATCCTGTTCCTGGGTGGCGTTTGACCCGATTCCATTGGCGGCCTTGAGGTGGGCGGTCCCGTCGGTGATGAGATTAGGCTCTTCCAGAACTGTGTTGTCGCGGATGGCTCCGTTTTCTGCGTGGAGGAAGATATCGCCCGTGACGCTCTGGATTAGTGAAACCTCGATATCAGTCGATGCGTAAAGATCGATAACACCGTCCTGGTTCACGGTCGTTGAGCCATCGGCCATATCGATACGACCATTGGCTGCATTGAGGGAGATTTTTCCTTCGCCACCGGTAATAATATCAACGTTTGCGGCTGCGAGCAGGATGTTGCTGTCGGCATTTAAAGTGATGTCTCCGGTTCCACCAAGGATATCGGCATTGTCTTGAACAATGATATGCCTGCCGCTGCCATTGGCGCTGAGAATAACTTCACCGCTGCCAGCCGCGTTGATGGCGGATTCGTTGCCATTGGCATCAGTCAGGGTAATCGTTCCGTTGACCGTGGTAATCACGATGTCTCCATCGTTTCCGGCAACCAAGTCGGATTGACTACTTTCGATCACCTCAATGGTAGAGTCGTCACTCAGGACCTGCTGAACAGAAACCTCCACATCGCGGACGATTAGGCTCGTAGCGTTTTGCAGATAGATTCCTTTTTCATCTTGCGAGGAGCTTTCGGCGTGTGCGGTCAGATGAGCCACCGCAGTCAAAATCGGCGCGTCATCAGTTCCGATTGCGTGCTCTGCCTCAAGCCGCAAGTTGGAGGCGGTGACGTTCATGGGTGCGCCATCCGCGCTGAAGATGGACCCCTCATAGGAGCGGATGGATACATGGTTGGCTGAGAACCGACCCAAGGTGGCATCGCCACCGGCCCGGGCGATAATTGAGGAATCGGTTGCTGTTATGATCGCAGCTGAATCCATGGTAAGGTCGCCTTCTTCTGCCGAAAGGTAAACCGTGCCTGGCGCGCCAGTAGTTACATTGGCATTTTGCTCAATGGCATGCTCTGCGGAGAGGGTGATGTGGCCAGTAGCGGAGAGCACGTTGCCATTGATGGTGAGGTCGGCCGTTTCTCCGGAAGCCTGGATGCGAATGTTTCCGGATTGATGGGCGAAGACGGCTTCACCACTTTCGTTCCCATCATTGAGCGTTACCGAGCCTACCGCACTCAAGACGATGGAGCCAAGATTGCCAGTGCGCAGATCCGCCAGCGGGGTTGAATCGGCAAATCCGGTCGGTTCATTATCTGTATCGACAATCTGCGCTGCAACCGGGGAAATTTCAGTGATCAACACATCCCCGGTCAGGGCCATATACATGCCCTTTAAGCTGATATGATTTGAATTGGCGAACGCGGCCAGGTTATCAACGGCAAGGGTCAGCGGATCCAGAGCAGTGCCGATGGCCCGGTCAGCCTCCATCCGCAGGTCCTGCGCGGAGACATTTACGGTGGCTCCATTCGCATTGAAGATCGAGAAGCTTTGCGAAACAATTGAAACTCGGCCCAGATTGCCCGCGTCAATATTGCCGAGTTCAATGTCGCCGTGGGCTTGGATTCGAATCGAGGAATCGGTTGCGGTCACAGTTGCTGTCCCGCCCATCTGCAACTCACCAGTTTCAGCCACCATGAGGACCGTCCCCGGGTATGCGGTAGAGACCGCTACAGCCGCTGCAAGAACGATGTCGTTCTCAGCCAAGAGAGTGATATGCCCAACTTCACTGCTGAGTGATTCGTTGACCACCATCGACCCATCCGGGACCTGCAAGAGAATGTTGCCGCTGCCATTGGCGCTCACCTCGTCGTTGACTGTTAAATCACCGTCGCGCAGAGAAATCAGGATCGGTCCGTCTCCTGCGGTCGTAACAGGTCCTGCAATCACGAGGCCATCGCGCTCGTCAACATGAACGCCGCCGGATTCTGTGGTCGCCGCGGTCAAGCTGGCTACAAGTGTGTCGATGCTAGCATCACCCGGCCCGCCAATGCCGGTTCCAGCAGTCATAACCAAATCGGTGGAGCCACCGAGAATGTTAAGGTTCCCAGGTGAAAGAATATCGGCTATCTTACCGGAGGTGGCGGTCAGGTTGACTGTGCCATCGGCATGGATGATACTGAGGTCGATGTTGGCACCTGCGGTGAGACTGACGTCTCCCGTTTCGTTACCATCGACTCCGGTGATGGATACCCCATCATCCATAATGATGCTGCCATTCGTTGCGGCCAGGTCGACAGGCCCGGCGACGCTCGTGATATCACTGTTCTGAAGGAGATCGTTGGGAGCGGTGAGTTCGATGAAATCGGTCGCTGTCAACGCGTCATTGACTGTCAAGTCACTGGACGCACCGGTCAGAGAAATACTGATACTGCCGTCGGGTGCATTGATACCACCGCTGCCACTGCGGATATTCAAACTGCCCTGGTTGGCCAAGGTGATATTCCCGGTTTCGCTTTGCAGACCGTTGAGGGATTGGTCGGCACTGCCGAAGAAGACATTGGAGTCGAGCGCGGATATATCTGCGCGAGCGCGGATGGAAACTTGCCGGATTTCACTAACCTCCGTGTTAAGCGTGATAGTGTCCCTGGCATGCACAGACAGGGAATGAGCGGTCAGCGTGCTAAGCGCATTGAAGCCCTCGATCATCCCTGAGGGGGAGAATAGCTTTATCGCTGATTCGCTGCCGGCTGCGGTTATTGTGGTCTCCCAAAAGATGATATTACCGGCTTGGGATCCCGTCACAATTTCAATAATACCGTTTGCGAGGGTGTTTGTTGTCGCCAGAAGCCCCGTGTTACCGCCATCGCCATCGATGATAACATTTCCAAAGTCATTGGCGGGGTTGCCATCGGCATCAAAGCCCGCAGCAATCGAGATGCGGTCATTGGCTATGACAGGCGCGGTCACGATCACATCTGCCTGCGACTCAATGCGAATCCAGTCGGTGCGCACTGTGCTCTCCCGTCCAATGGCAGCATTTACACGCACTCCGTCACCAAACGGGTCGTTGGCTTTAAGCAACAGGTATTCAACACCAGATGTTGCGAATTCAATCTCTTCTTCCACGACAATGGTTCCACCATGAATTTGGAAAGTGTTGCGTAATGCGGAAGTCTGGCTGACGAGCAGTGTGCCAACCCGGACGGTCCCCATGCCGGAATTCAAATGGCCTACGATGACCTTGTCCCAATTGGTCGCGATGGCTCGTATGTCCTGATCCGATATGTCCAGGGTGCCACTGTTGGATACCGGCGAACCGATATCGATAGTTGTCGCGGCAGTGGGGCTGTAGGGAGCCAAGGTCAAGACCGATCCAGTCGCTCCATTAATGCTACCCGTGTTACCGTTAAAGTTGATCTGATTCGAGAACAGAGTCATGTCACCGGTGATCGTCACGGTGTTGTTCATGATGATCCCAACCATGCTTTTGATGGCGATATGATTTGCGGTAATTTGCTGACTAAAGGTGGCGCTTCCGCTGGCGTCGGAGATAGTAAAGTCACGCACATTAATGCTGCCGCCGAAAGTAGCGTTGCGGGTGTTAACAATTTGGAAGTCCGAATTGCCCGACTCAACCGACAAGCTTTCACTGATGATGACATCGGCTGTATCTGGTGTTTCGAAGATGATGTCGTTACCGGAAGTTAGTGATCGGTTAAAATTAATTCCACCGGAGAGCGTCTCGATATTCACCGTTCCGCCGATGTGCGCATCACGATCAACCGTCACCCGATCCACCCCGGTAATTGTGAGATTTCGACCAACGGTCAGCCTATCATTGAAATCCACGGAATAATCGGTAGCCGGAATATTCCCGGTGATGACCACAGTGAAGTCGTCACCTACATTTACGGAATCCTCCATCCTGATTCGTTTCGCGTTCAAATCGACGTTGTCGCCAACGATCAAATCATCACGGAAACGAATTTGATCGGTGGTTGTGATCGAGACATCCCGGCTGACACTCAATTGGCGCTGGAAGGTCGTTGATCCACTACCAGCGACCTGGGTGAAAGTGCGGGCCAGCACATCATCGCCAAAGTTGACGTTATTCGCCTGATGGATGGTGAGATCCGAGTTGCCGTCGTCAACTGTCAGGGTGCGGTTAAAGTTGATACTATTTGTCGACGGTGCGGTGAGGTTTACAGCTCCACCACTGATCACATCTCCGCTAAAAGTCATACTGCCTCCAGTTGTGGTAATCGTAATGGTGCCGCCGACAGTGAGCTCCCCGTTAAAGTTGAGCTGCGAGACGTCCGAAACAATCAGATCACCGCCGATATTGACATCACCGTTGAAGGTGACGGTGCTGCCATCCGTAATTCTAAGATCACGGGTAATATCGACGCTCGTCATATTGATCGAACCGCCTGCATTCAGTGTGAGGTCACGCAAAGGTTTAGCGGAATCGCCAAACGGGAGGGTACTGAAAATAGACTCTCCGGCATTGAGGGTGAGGTCATCAGCGCCACTACCGGTGCCACTCACCCTCAGCCCCGGTGCACCGAAGCTGATTTGCCCGTCCGATTGGACAATGCGCGCCCCGTCAACCTCTACCGAGTCATTGAAGGCTATGGATTGGGAATCTGTGATATCCGCCGACAAGGTGACGGTGTTACCATCCCCAAAGAAGATCAGATTATTGCCGGTAAGGTCACTTCGGACGTGTATTTTATCACCCCGCAAGACAACGTTGGGTGCGGTGAAGTTAATACTTGAACCGTTGCCATCACCGAGCACCAGTTGGTTCGTCAATTCCTCGGCACCGATGAAGACGGTCCGCGGAGTCTGCAAACGATCCATCTCATTTTGATCCAGAACCATGCCGGAGGTGGCTTCCGCGATGGTATGGATCCAAGTGAGGTCAGGAACGATTACGATCGGCAGACGCTTATCAGTCGTGGCGATAAAGATGTTATCACTGGTTGTTACAACATCGAGGATCTCCAGCTTATTACCCGAGAAGAAAACTGGTTCGTTGGCGGCATTAACCGGGATGTGAACTTCCGCTTGGCCAAGAAGACTGGTGAGATTCAACTTACCGATCGAGGACTCACCACTTACAACAATATCGTCCAACTCGATTAGGGCCGCATTCCTGGAGTTAGTACTATTGAGCGTCACATCCTTTACGTGGGTGAAAAGCGAAAGCGGGCTTATCTGGAAGCCTGCTACCTGATCGATGCCAATTTGATTCAAGGCGGCAATGTTCAAGGAACCATTCTGAGAGGCGATTAGGGCCCCTCTGCCTTCACGGATTGTGGTGCCATTTGCCCAGAAGATAATCTCCTCAAAGCTCTGCGCGTTGGCGACCGCTATCTCCAGCGTATCCATGTCAATGGAGGCCGGATTGAAGCGGCTGTTGCGGAGCGCCCAATCGAGGTTGAGTGGGAAGTCTCCGGACTCGAAAGAACCGTCGTCACGGATCCAACCCTTGGCGTCTGTGAGGACAGAGCCTTTCGGTGCCATCAAGGTTATTTCACCTGAACCATCGCCCACGCGGGTGCTCGCAGCAGAGCTATAGATGCCCTCGTGCAGCATAATGTCACCAGTAGCTGCTTTGAGAGTTACAGAGCCATCGTTGCGCGCGATCAGGTCATGGTGAATGAAAAGTCCCTCATCCGTCTCGAAGCGGATCAAGCCCGCCTTCACGTAGCCATCCCAGCTGAGCGACTTGGATTTAATCGTGAATTCTCGCGCCAGATCGATCTTCTTTGCGCCAATGCCACCGTTGCCGGTGATCTCTACATCTGCGATCAGCGCATTGAGATTGATTGCCGAGATATTACCGAAGTCAGGCGCATATCTGACAACACTGTCTCCCTGTGTCACTTTGGAATCGCCCACCGTGTGGGAAACGCTCACTAGGGAATCCAGAGGCGTCGCCACGTTGAGCACGTCGTAATCAGTCGAATCAAATTGATCGTCAATGATGACATCACCCGCCAAAGCCCCAAGCCGGATGTTATAGGTATCATCACCCGGGCCGCCGCGCAGGGTGACGTCGTTGCTATTGGTTCCGGTGACGTTGAAGGTGTTGTTGCCGGCGCCTCCGATGAACACTTCGACTTGGCGGCCTGGGTCAATTATTGAGTTTTGCCCTTGCGTCACAGAGTAACGACCACCGGGTCCCAAGTCGAAGGTGATATCCTCACTGATTGCTGAGAGATCGATCGTATCGACATCGGTTGTAGAATCGCTTTCGACAATAATATTGGTTCCGAAATCACCCGAGAAAATGTAGGTGTTATTTCCGGGCCCACCATAGAGGCCATTGTTACCGCCGCCAACATGGATGATATCATCTCCTGGTCCGGTATTGATGGTGTCGTTGCCATCACCCCCATAAACGATGTCATCACCAGCATTGGTGGTAATCGAATTATTGCCCCCACCCGCGTGCACGACATCGTTACCAGCACCGGTGACGATAGCATCATTGCCGGGACCTCCATAGACGAGTGCGTCGCCGCTGGTGGTAATTAGAACTGTGTTATTCCCACCAGCGAAGTGGAGCTCAATAGGCATCGCTCCGGTTCCACCGATGGAGATGAAATCGTCGCTACTACCAAAGCTCGCGAAAATCTTATCCACACCCGAGTAGGTCTGATCGAGCCCGATTGCGCCGACGTGCACAGTCGATCCGCTAGTACGGAGGCTAAAGTGGTTTGCGTGGCTTGTATCCAGATGGAGGACACCGCCGCTGACATTCCCCAGGGCGGGCGGGGGCGTCCCTCCGATGGTAAACGAAAACAGCTCTTCGCCGTCAGTGCCGCCTTCAACTGTCACCATCTTCGGCATTTGCTCGTAACCGATGATATTGTCCTCGTCATCGAAGATCGGCCGGCTCAAATCATCGATGAAGATCGGGTTTCCATCCTCATCCTCATCCTGGACTTCCTCACTGACGGAAGCGGTGCCCAAGACAACCGCGACACGCACTTCGCCGGCGTCGATGTCAACGCCCACCGATCCGCCTATGGATACTGAAATGCCGCGCCACCCAACGATCGGCAGCCAAACCTCAACGGAGCCGCCAGCAGTCAAAGACCCAAAGATCCCAGAATTGCTGACGGTCAGAATAACCTCGAAAGAGAAATTGGCGCGAATCAATCCAAGATCTACCGTTTCATTCACACCAGCCTGCATGGTGATTTCAAACTGGCCGTCCGATTGTGCGAAGCCGTCTACACCGAAATTAAACGGTCCCCAACCGAGGCTACTGGTGAAGTCAAACCGGAGAATGTTACCGCTGTAGGTAATGGATGCGTTGACATCCATTTCGAAGATCCACGCACTCACATTACCGTCAATATCTACTTTGTAAGTGCTCGTGCGTGTGTCGAGTTCCAGGCCGAAGCTCGCACTGAGTTGCAAGCCGGCGATCGACAGCACGTTGGCCCCCAGACCTATGTTCGCAGCAAAGTAGGGTGATGCGACTCCGATCTCGGCACTACCGTTCACCGCGAGTTTGCCAAAGCCAAGCATATCGAGGGTGGCTTCGATATCAACCGCCAGCACCGAAGATCCAACCTCAATGGTGGCTGCGCCGTCCATCCTGAAAGGCCCCACATCGATGGCACCGCCAAAGCTGACGATGATTGTTTCGGCTGCCACGCTCTCATCCTTTAATCCAGCGACAGCTCCAGAGCGCGCATTTGCATCCAATACCCGAACGGTTTGGGTGGAGTTCGTCGTGTTGATTGCCATTTGGAATCGCCCGTCAAATTGAACCACACCAAAACCGAGCGTAGAGCCAGCATTAAGCCCCAACTGAAGGCTTCCGATGATGCCGTCCTCACTGATGTTGATCGAACCATCTACGGTCAACGAACCGAGCGGATTAATTCCAGCCGTGCCAGTCACTGCGAAACTGAACCCACTGTCGTCCGCCTTAATTAAGAAGGAGCCGTTTATATCGACGAGATTGAGCATCGATAGTTGTCCCTCAAAAAGAATTTCAGCACTCTGGGCGTCTATCGATTCGCCCGCGAAGCTCCGGTTTATTGGCGACGTATTGACCTTGAGCGTAAAGGTCCCGCTCATATCAAATCCGGCTCCACCAAACGCACTTGCGGAGACAATCAAGGTAAGCGCTGTCGCAAAGCCAGCGTCGTCCCCAAAGTAAATTCCCGCTCCACCTTGAACTTCGAGAGTATTACCGATGATGTCGAGAGTCGCATCAATAGTTGCTTCGATATTGCCATTTCCAGTGACAAGGAAACCGAATTCCCCCTCAAAGGTGAAGGAGTTCAATAGCTCCAGCGAGCCAGCGGCCTCGATCATAAGATAAGGTGTCGCCGCACCACCCATCATTGGAGGAGATCCGGGGATCACGAGGACGCGATTACCAGCAGAATCGGTTGTTTCATCTGGCACCGAAGCAAATCCAGGAGGGATCACGTAGGTGACATCCTCACTGGTAGTATTGAAGGCCACCTTGAAGTCTGCGTCCAGGTTGATGCCGACATCGGCTCCCAGGCCAAGTTCGAGCGACGCATCGAGTTTCATAGCCGCCCCACTGCCATCCACGACGAAGAGTCCGGTCGTGTTCATCCGGACCAGGGGAGAGGACTCTGGCCCGACGAAAAGTTGGCCGTTCACAAAGGCCTGCAAGTGAGTGTCCGTCAGCTCAAAATCGAGATCGCCACTCACTCCGAACCAGGATTCCCCTCCGGTTTCGACGCCAACGCGAACAGACCCAAAAGCCTTGAGAAGTATCGAGTCAAAATCGAGGATGACATCACCGGATCCAGCAGGAACTGCGAGACCATCACCATCGCCGACCGAGTCACCCGTCCAGTCCTGGTCCGGGAAGCTTGACTTGAAATCAATCACTTCAAGATCGAAAACAGGGCCAGCCGACAAATTCACCGCAATTTCCAGATCGGAAGCCTCAGCCATTACACCGGGGACGCCGACCAGCCCGATACTATCCACGGTCGCCTTGGCAGAGAGGAATTGCCGGAAATCAAGTAGATCGGTGGGCATGCCCATCAGGATGCCGATCTCAACCTTGTTCATCGCTAGCCCAACCGCGTCCGTGTTGACGGCATCAAACTCATTGATTACCAGATCGCCATTCGTGTCGCTGCGATAGGGTCCATTGAATCCCATGAATGCGTTGATACTGGAAGCCCCAAAAGTAACCGTCTCAATTTCGACAACATCACCATTGGTTAACTGAACCGTTTCCCTCGGTCCCTTGGCGAAGGTCAATCCTCCGGTAAGCTGGACCGCACCGCCGATTATCGCCTCGGCATAATCCACAGAGGCTTCAACCAGGAAGGAATCAAAATCCAGATAGATCGAGTCGCCGCCTGTGCGAATCTCAAATCCTGCAGGTTCGCCGAATTTGCCATCATTATCCAAGTCTTTACCTGGCGGCTCGGCCTCCAGGCCCGGAGAACCTGCGAAATCGATGTAGGGCGTAAGCCCCGGCACAGCGACTGTCGACATGTTCATCCGCAGGTTCAAATTATAGGCATCCATTTCGATCAGCCCCTGCCCACCGGAGAACCCGACCGAGTCAGCTTGAAGGTCCACTGCGAAGAAAACGGGATTTGGAGCGAGACCGGTTAGACCGCCAATCGGTGAGGTTGGCTGGAATAGCCCCACCCCAAGGTTCAAATCGTCGATGTAGAACCCGATAGCATCATCATTTACCTCGTCGGCAGCGGTGATACGCCCATCCCCATCAGTATCCTGATAGTAGCCGCCAATCCCGACAAATCCAAACACCTCGGTAGCCCGGAAAATGTAGGAAGCCATTTCATGAGTTCCCAGAGATTCACCGGATCCGCCTAATTCGACACTGAAGTCATGAGTCGCTCCGAGTTCGAAAGCGAAGCTGCCATACAGATTGAGGAACCCTCCCAATTCGATTTCAGCATAATCTATTTCCAATCCGATTATGAGGTCGGAAAATCCAATAAAGATTGGTTCGGCTCCAGTCGAAACTTCAAAACCAAGATCCGGGTTGCCGTCGCCGGTCCGATCTTCAGTGCCAAATGATTCGATGAAGTTAATCGACGGCAAATTGGCGAGCGTGCTGCCAGTCAAGGTGGCAAAGAGCGGCGTCCCCACGTTAACACTCAAACTCACATCCTCGACTGAGATATTAAACATATCCCCGAATCCATAAGTGCCGACCGAGCCTACCTCGACATCCATTGCGACGAAGGTGGGCAGGGTGAGTCTGAGGAAATCCAGGATCGCCAACTGATCAGGTGGCACGGCCCCCGCCAAAGCAGCCGCTGGCGGCAGGTTACTCTGGAAGACCGCCATTGCAAAATCGAGATCTTCCAGACCGAAGCCGATCAGCCCCTGCGAATCGAGAGGCTCGTCAAAATCGGGGGTCCCGAGGCCGACAAAGGCTGAGATATTAGAGCCACCGATGGTCATGGATCGGAACTCCAAGCCGGAGATGGTGGAGAAATCACCTGCAATCTCAGCCCCGAGAAAGTCGGTCAGCGTATTGACAATATCGCTGCGACTAAATGAGCCCAAAAGACCCCCGAAATTAGACCCTATTCCGGTGTTGAAGGTCAGCGC
Source organism: Puniceicoccaceae bacterium (assembly GCA_003566795.1). Classification (GTDB taxonomy): domain Bacteria; phylum Verrucomicrobiota; class Verrucomicrobiia; order Opitutales; family Coraliomargaritaceae; genus Coraliomargarita_B. The sequence goes on from PXBU01000302.1 coordinate 12,229, forward strand.
ATGTATCCCGCCGTATTGAAATGTGAAATTACCCTTAAAGTGAATGAAATCGGCCAGTGAGATATAGCCCTGCGTGAGCTCCACTTCTATGAATGGAGTGGCATCGAAGTCCAGATAGACGGGCTCGCCGCCGGTTGCCACCTCAAGGCCCTCCGGGCTATCAACTTCCGTGTCGTCGGCTGGGAATGAGGTTTTAAAATCAATTACCGGCATGCCGAGGAGAGGTGACCCCCAACCAGTGCTGGCATTAACATTAAGCCTGAGGCCCGCTCCGCTAATGTCCATGATATCACCGAAACCATGAGTCGAAAATGACTCCACCTCCGCTTTCAACGCGGCAAAAACAGGCAATCCCGGAATGAACAAAGTGGGGGTAAACAAACCCAATCCAATATCGAGATTTTGCATACCAAACCCCAGCAAGTCTTGATCCGCGAAATCTGTATCAAAGTCAGGATCGCCGATACCAACGAAAACGCTGACATTACTCGCGCCCATCGTTATGGCGCCTACTTCCAGGCCTTCGATACTGGAGAAATTTTCGCCAACGGTCACCCCATCCATTGAACCCAGCGTGTCAGCGACAAAGTCCAAACCGAAAGGCCCTAAGGCTTCGGCAAAGCTCGCGTCCACTCCCGTATCCACCGTCACCCGGTGTCTCGCCCCCATCTCGAAGGCAAAAGTTCCCTGCATGTGAACAAAACTGAACAGAGAGATTTGAGCATCAGCAACTGAAAGCTTAAGTCGACTCCCTCCGCTCCAGTCGAGATAGGCCGAATCAACGTCACCCACGGCCTTTACCTCGAAACCAGCGGGCACGGCCTCACCGTCACCATTTACCGCTTCCTCTGCCGGGAATGATGCGGCGAGATCAACCGTAGGTGTGAAAAATGTGCCCAGCCAGGGAGTTCCCGTATGCACCTCCAGATTAATATCACTAGCACTCAGCGACATGATCGGGTCAAAACCAACCATTGCGATATTGCCGATACTCGCTTGAGCCGATAGGAAGATCGGCAAGCCGGGAATACTGGATATAAAGCTGGCAAGCTCAATATCAACATTCTGCACACCAAATCCATACAAACCGTCCTGCTCGGAAAGGGGGGTCTCAGAATCAAAATCCGGGTCCCCATAACCGATAAACCCGTTCATGTTAATCGCCCGGAAACTGAGTGAGCGCACATCCAGTCCAGTAATTGTCTGCAAATCGCTACTGACCGACCCGCCGCCGATTTCAGACACCGAATTTAATAAATCACCCAGGCCACCGCTCAAGTCACTCAGGCCTGCAGGCAAGCCGGTGTCCACCGTAACCTGATGGGTGGGCCCAAACTCAAACATCATGCCACCCTTCAGTTTGATAACATCCAGAATAGAAATTTCGATCTGACCGATTCCCAGCAGGAATCTTTCCTGTCCATCAAACTGCAGGTAGAACGCATCCTCACCGGTCAGAATTTCCATCCCGGGAAGAGGGTTTAATCGATCAAAATCATCGTCTTCGAGAGGGAAACTTGAAAGGAAATCAATCGCTGGCACAAAAGGAGTGCCCAGCCAAGGGACACCAGTATTAAAGCCGAGGACAATATTTTGCGCCGAAAGCGTGAAGAAATCTCCAAAACCAAGAGTCGTAATCGCTTCCGCCTCAGCATAGCCGGCAACGTGAATCAATGGCGGGAAGAGTTCTGCCCCAAAGATGCCAAAGCCGAAGTTGAGATCTTGTAAGCCAAATCCATAGAGATCCTGCTCTGTCAGGTCCTGGTCAAAGTCTGGTTCCCCGTAGCCGACAAAGCCGTTCACATTCACCCCGGTAAAAGTAAGCCCGCGGTAAGTCAGCCCTTCGATGGTTGAGAAATTTTCGCCGATTGTCACGCCGCCTAACCCGGCAATGGTGTCGGCTACCTCCTGCAGGCCGAACGAATCCAAAGACCCCCCAATCGCTTCAGGGATATTGGTATTAATGTTGAGTGCTTGCTGTTCAAAAATTTCAAAGGCAAAACTTCCCGACAAATGGACCGTATTGGCTATTCTAAAGACAGCATTGGTGATCGAGCCCCTGATCGTGACATCGGGCATATTGATTTTGACTGACGAGTTGGTACCCGTCTTTAAATCAAAGCCTGCTTCCTGCGGACCGTCTCCATCAGGATCTGCCGGGAAGGTTAAGGGGAAATTCAACGAAGGGAAGAGTGTCATCGGCCCGAAAGGACTGACGGGAACAATGATCGGTGAGGAACTCAGGTTAAACTCAAGACTGATCCCGTCCGCACTCAACTCGATATAATCATCCGTGCCGACAAGGCCCACATTATCCGCATTGAGGAATCCAGCGGCAAACCTTGGGCGAATAACTTCAGCAACCTGTGCTCCAACCCAACCGAGCAGGCGGCCCAGCTTGGAACCGGTCGTTCCGCCTGCTTGGGCACCAGCGCCCCCAGCTGTAGCTGCGCCCCCAGCACCAGTAGCGCCGCCCGAAGCAGCACCGCCACCAACCGCACCCGCAGCACCACCGGCAGGTGCACCTGCGGCAGCTCCCACTCCAAAGGCAAGAGAACCGGCACCGCCACCGCCAGCGGTGCCAGCACCGCCACCGCCAGCGGCACCTGGGGCAGCTCCCACAGCTCCAGTAGTACCGCCGCCCCCGGTGCCCGCAGCGCCACCGCCCCCAACAGCTCCAATGGTACGCCCTATCCAATCTCCAAGCTGTTGGAGCAATTCCCCAAGCACATCAAAAACGGGATTCGCAGCGTCAAAAATTCCCATGCCGAAGCTGACGTTTTCAGCAATCATTCCAACCGCATCTTCATTCACAGGATCGTTTTCGTCGATTACCAGATCGCCATTACTATCGGGCCGATAAGGCCCATTCATGCCAATGAAAGCATTCAGATTTTCACCACCCAAAGTAAACGAACTGACCTCCATTTCAAATGTCCTAAAGCCCGGATCAATTCCCAGGGCCTCCATCAAAGTCGTAACCTCATCGGGCAAACCATCAAGTATCTCCTCCGTAAGGTCTTCCAGGATATTGCTGACAAAGGCGGGCAATCCTGTGTTCACCGTTGCCATATATCCAGGGCCATAAACAAATGCCAGAGAACCACTGAGGTGAATCACATCCGAGATCGTGATCATTGATTTTCCGATAGATGCTTCGACCCGGAATTCGTCATCAAAATCCAAATAAATGGGTTCACCTCCTGTTAATACCGGTAAACCAGGCGGCATTTCATCACCATTGGCATCGATTTCTCCTGGGAATGTTTTAGCAAAATTAATTGTCGGAGCGCCCAAAATGTCGAAGCCGGGAACCCAGGGCGAGCCGTAGTTGAACAGGATTTCAACGTCCTTAACGACAGCCGTCGTTTCTGGTATACCAACCAGTCTGGCATCACTGACAAAGGCTTTGACAGCAACAAACTTAGGCAGAGGCAAGAGGTCGACCAAAGGTAACGTCGAAGCGAACAGACCAAATCCGAAATCCACTCCCTGAATGCTCACGCCGACAGCCTCCTCATTCACATCATCATTTTCATCGATAACACCATCACCGTTAGTATCTTGAAAGTATGGACCATTATAACCCAAGAAAACATTCGCATCTTTAACCGCGACAGTCAGTGAACTGACTTCCAGAGGCAATTCACTCGCCAAATTGACGATATCATTAATGATCTCAGCATCCAGCAAGTCCGCAGCAAGGCCCCCGAAGGCCTCCAAGATATTCACAAAATCACCAGGAAACCCGGGGTTTACAATAGCGGTAAAAGCCGGTCCGTACTCGAAGGCAAACGATCCCGATATGTGCAAAAGACCCGCAATGTTCACAACACCGTTTCCGACGGTGAAGGCATACCGCTCCTCACCATCCATATCTATATAGTAAGGGGAGTTCTGGGTGCCTACATTGAGACCAGCTGGTATAATCTGTCCGTCCCCGTCGGTATCTCCTCCAGGGAAAGATTCCTCATAATTAACAATCGGAGTCCCGAGAGCATCGATAAAAAACCATGAGAATCCAGTATTGACCCGGATCTGGATATCTTTAGCTGACATTTCAAAGCCCGGAACACCGACAAAGGCAGCTTCCGCAATGTCCGCCTGAAAAGCAAAATGCTTGGGCATGAGTACTTGCAATGCTCTAAATGGCACCAAGGTTGACTGCATCATCGAAAATCCAAAATTGAAATCCTGAAGGGCAATTCCGACTGCAGCGTCGTTTATCTCACTTTCGGCGAGAGTCCCATCAGGATTGAAATCAATCTGCCCGCTGCCATTCCCATCTCTCCAATAAGGACCATTAATTCCAACAAAGCCGAAAACCTCAGTCCCCGATACCGTCAAGGTCTCCATTTCGATGTTTTCAAATTGCGACAGATCACTCGGATCACCGAGCGCGAGGATGTCGTCCAACTCATCCAATATGCCACTGGGAATTAAGTCTGAACCAAGGCTGATGAGATTCGTCAAATCTCCGGGGAAACCCGTCGATAGGGTCACCTCGGTCCTTGGTCCTAAATTAAAAGCGAAATTACCGATCAGGTGCACAAACTGTGCTAACTGAATTGTGCCATTCTCGACTATGACACCGATACGCATATTGCCGTCAAAATCCAAAGCGACGGGTTCTGTGCTTGTAGGAATCAGCAGCGCACCGTCATTGGCACCGGGTGCGGTTTCAAAGGATTTCGCAAAATCGATAATGGGTGTCGCGATCCCTCCAGGCCACGGCACCGAGAAGTTGAGAACGAACTCAATTTTCTCCGCCCCAACGGAAAGAACGTCGCCTCCTCCAACAAACTGGAAGGAATTGATTGTCGCTTTCGCGGCGGCAAATAGAGGCAATCCCCCAATGGGCAATGTCGGCGTGAAAGCACCTAGAGCTAAATCAACATTGGCGACAGCAAAGCCCGTCAGTCCCTGCTCATTCAGATTCTGAGTAAAGTCAGGTTCTCCAAGGCCGATGAAACCACTTAGATTCGAGCCCGTAATAGCCATAGCAGAAAGCTCAAGACCGCTGATCGAACTCCAATCAGAAGCAACTTCAACACCCGCGGCATCTCCCAAAAGACTGAACGTATCCTGCAAAGCCGGAATTTGCGAAAGGATTGAGGTAATGTTGCCGGGAAGATTTGTAGATACTGTTACCGTTTCGGCAATACCCATACGAAGGAATTGGAAATCGCCAGCAAGCGTAACAAAATTTGCCAAGCGCAGCACGGCATTTTGCAACTGTAGGCCGACCTGGTCGGCACTGTAGTCTAGTAGGATCGGAGAATCCGGAGTCTGGATCTCATAACCACCCGCTTCAAAACTGCCGGCAAAGTCAACGACCGGGTTGACTCCACTGAGACCTGCCCAGTCACTTCCAGAATTCATCACCACATTGGCTTCGCCGATATTGAACTCAAAAATGCCCCAGTCGGAATCGTAGAGGTCTTCGGTGGA
>PXBU01000372.1 GCA_003566795.1 Puniceicoccaceae bacterium
GGGGTGCAGGTGCTGACCTACTGCGTGATGGCGAACCACTTCCATGTGCTGCTGCGGGTGCCGGAGGCGGGGGAGGTCTCGGATGGGGAACTGCTGCGGCGGTACCGGGTGCTGTATCCCAAGCCGACAAAGTATCAGACGGCGAAAATTGAAGTGATGGAGAAGCATCTGGTCGCAGGTGGTGAGGAGGCGGAGGCGATCCGGCAGCGGTTGCTGGCGCGGATGGGGGATGTTTCGGAGTATATGAAGGCGCTGAAGCAGCGCTTTTCGGTGTGGTTTAACCGCTCGCATGAGCGTTTTGGGACGTTGTGGGCGGAGCGCTTCAAATCAGTCTTGGTGCAGGGCGAGGGGAATCCCTTGCAGACCATGGCGGCTTACATCGATCTGAATCCGGTGCGGGCGGGGCTGGTGGACGATCCGGTCGATTACCGCTTCTGTGGTTATGCGGAGGCGGTGGCGGGTCAGTGGCAAGCGGCGCGGCGGGGTATTCGTCTAATCTGGGGCGCGTATGCCGATGGGTCGGAGCGTGACCAGCAGGTGTCGGTGGCGGATGCCTTGCGGATGCACCGGGAGTTGATCTTTGGCAAGCGGGCGGGACAACCGGGGCTCTCGGAGGTGGAGCGGGCGAAGGCGTTGAAGGTGCTGCAGAAGGAGAAGGCGGTCCTGCCACGGGCGACGGTGCTGCGCTGTCGGGTTCGGTATTTTACCGATGGCGCGATTTTGGGGAGCCAGGAGTTTGTGCGGGGCTTTGTGGATTCCTGGCAGCGGGAGAAAGGACGCAAGTATCCGCCGAACGTGAATTTGATGCGCGGAACCGACTGGCAGGACTTGGCGACGATTCAGGGGATGCGAAAGCAGATTTTTGGGTAGCTATTACCTCTTACCCCTGCACACAGCGCAGCAACTCGTTATAGACATCGGTGCTCTTGAGGGATTCAACGGTTGCGGAACTTCCGGGGCCGATGTAAACGGGCCATTCAGCGTCGTCCTCCGGGAGCCGCCCGTGTGAGCCCCTGACCAGCGTGGCATCAAGGGGGATGACATCCATCAGCATCCGCATGCCAAGTTTCTTTTTCAGTAGCCGGTTCGCCACCCGCAGCTTGGGGAAACGTAGCGCCGGATCGACAAACAACTCCACCGGATCGTAGCCGATCTTGCGGTGGATATCGACGCAACGGGCGAAGTCGGGAGCGACCGCATCGTCCTCCCAGTAGTAGTAGGTAAACCAGCTGTCTTTATCTGCGACCGCGATCAGATCACCGGCCCGCTCGTGGTCGATGCCGCGCGCCTGCTGCTCCGCCTGGTCCATCACCAGTTCGACGCCCGCTACATTGGTTAAGGTCTTTTTTACCTCATCCCGGATGGATGCGTCGTTAATGTAGATGTGCGCCACCTGATGATCCGTGATGGCAAAGGCCCGGCTGGCCCCGCAATCAATTTGCTCCAGTCCCAGCTCGTCCTTGATCTGGATCCATCCCTGCTGGCGGAAGATACGATTGAGGTGCACCGGCCGGTTGACTTCCGTAATCCCATACTCCGAGAGTAATACCACTTGCACCTCACGCTTTTCAAAGAAGTCGATCAGCCGTCCAACCACCGCATCGATCGCCTGTAAATCACCGTGAATTGCCGGATCATTGGGCCCGAGTCGCTGTAGGTTGTAATCGAGGTGGGGCAAGTAAATCAGGCTGAGAGTCGGCGCGTGCCGGGACTCAATCCACTCAGCCGAGCGGGCGATCCACTCGGAGGATGGGATACCCGCGAGCGGGCCCCAAAAGTAGGGAAAGGGGAACTCGCCCAAGTCCTGCTTGATCGCCTCCCGTAGGTGCATGGGCTGGGTGTAGATATCAAAGACTTTCTTGCCATCGGCCGGATACATCGGCCGCGGCGTGAGGGAGTAGTCCACCGAGGCATACATATTATACCACCAGAAGAGCTTGGCACAGGTGAAGGAAGGATCTTGCTGCCGGAGGGCCTCCCAGATTTTCGGTTGCCGCACGATATGATTCGACTGCTTCCAAAAGCGGTGCTCGGCAAACTCCCGGTCATACCAGCCGTTACCGACGATGCCGTGCTGGCTCGGCTCTTTTCCGGTCAGATAGTTGGACTGCGCCGTGCAGGTCACCGCCGGAAAAGCAGGGCAGATCGAACGCAGGCTCATGCGCCCGGAATATGCCTGGATATTCGGGGTGTGCTGCCCCATCAGCGACTTGGTCAAGCCGACAACGTTGATGACTGCAGTTCGTTTCATGTGTGCAAAGTCGCCTGCCACGACGCCAAGGTCTCAATGCTGGCGACCAATAGATTAGCGTCCATATCATTTACTTCAAATTGATGTCCGATATCGCGCAGTAAAGGAATCGTGAGTTGTCCGCCCATGTGCTCGCGGAATTCCTCCAGCCCGAGCAAAATTATATACTGCCCCTCTGCTGTCAGCTGCGACAGGCGTTCGTCATAGAGGTGAAAGCCGAATTTCCGGATCAGTTGCAGGATACGCTCCAGTTGGGCTTCGGCGAGGTAGCCTTTCTTATGGGAGTAGATACAGTCCAGTGCGATGCCGATAGCGACCGCCTCGCCGTGGCTGAGAGCATACCCGCTCAGCACCTCCAGCTTATGCGCCGACCAATGCCCGAAGTCCAACGGCCGCGAGGAGGTGAGTTCAAAAGGATCGCCGTTACGCGAAATGTGGAGGACATGGTGACGTGCCGAGGCATGGAGCACCTTGCGGATGGTTGTGAAATCCCGCAACAGCAGGGCAGCTGCCTGCGCCTCAATATACTCGAAGAAGTCGCTGTCTTTAATCAACGCCACTTTGATTGCCTCAATAAATCCATCGATGAGCCGCGGCTCCGGTAGCGACTTGAGGAATTCAATATCATTGATCACCGCATCCGGCGGGGTGAAGGTGCCAATGAAGTTTTTTTTGCCTAAATAATTGATACCGTTCTTCACGCCACAGCCGCCATCGCCCTGGCTCAGCGAGGTGGTCGGAAGCCGGATGTGACGGATCCCGCGATGCGCCGTCGATGCGGCAAAGCCGACCAAATCCAGCAAAGCGCCACCACCAAGTGCGATAATGAAGGAATGCCGACACAATTGCTTTTGCTCGATTATCCGATACAGCTGTTCAAGGTGCTCCGGTTTATTTTTGAGTTGTTCACCGCCGGGCAGCTCCAGACAGCCCATAAACTGCATTTCCTGGTGATGGTGATCAAAGTAGCCCCTCATCTGTGATTTCACTCCAGGGTTCGCCGCCATAAAATCGGCATCCGCCACGGTGAATACACGGGGTCTTTCCGCACTGGTGCATGCCTGTATAGTCGAGGCCAGCAGTGCATTGTCGCGAGCAAAGACGTTTTCCGTGAAGTAGACCCGGTGGGTGTAAGCTATTTGGAAGTCTTCAATGATCGAATGGGTCGAATCATTCATTAGGTGCCGGAAATAATTTTTTGAAATTTGAGTGTAACCATAAAGAGCAGCGCAAACAGGAGTAAAATGCCTGCGTTGGCTGATGTGGCGAAGCTAATCGCCAAAAAGTCGACGAAACAAAGGCCGGCGATCAGTTTGCCGATCGAGGGGCCCGCGTCGGAGGACTTTCGGAACCAAGGGTTAATGCAGTACGCGGTCCATGCAAGGAAAACAGCCATACCGATAAATTTGAAAAGCAGCATTTGTTCACTCAACTGACTGCCCCAAAGAACGGCAGGTAAGAATAGGCATAGCACCAGCAACAGTTTTACGGGTGCTGTTTTCCCGGCACCACGCGCAATATAAGTTAGCCCCGTCGTGTAGATATAGGCGGCAGCGCAGGCGAACCAAAGCTCGACAGATAGATCCTGCCCGGTCAGCGAGGCCGCCCAGGGATAGATAAGTGCCCGGCAGGCCCCCATAATCCATGGGCTCATCGAGTTGTTTTTATGGTGCAGGTCGTAGGCGGTGATGCATAGAATCAAGCCTGCCGTCCAAAGCAATGAAGCGGGCTGCATGGCGACACTGATGCCGAGTGCCACTGCGAAATAAATAACCGCACAAAGTAAAACCGCTTTGCTGGAAATCGCTTTTGCGGGGATAGGGCGCTCCGGTCGGTGCTCCTGGTCATAGTTCACATCCCGCCAATCATTGAGATACATGCCGGCGATATAGAATAAACTAATGGCGAGGATACCGCTGAAGAATCCAGTCCAAGAGAGCCCCCCTACGAGCAGGAGCGCACAGAGCACGTTCGACCAAGTGGTTGGCAGATTGGAGGCTCGTGCCAAACTTAGGTGGGTATGGATGGTGGTTTTCACAGTGCTTCAGCTATCAGCGATCCCTCTTTCGGCCAGGGCATCGAAGCACCACCTGTATTCTGCAGTCAGTTGCTCCACCACAGATTCCGTCCGTAAGTGCGGAGGCAAGACCTCCCAGGTGTAGGTTTCAAATTCAAAGTGGCTGCAAACTGTTGGGTGTTGGGCGACGAAATCCAGGGTTTCCTCCAGATGCGCCACGGTGGTTGCCATGGCCTCGTCCGGCTGCGCGTAAAGCGGCACGTGAAAGTGGATCCGCCATTCGCTTGCCTCTGCAGAGCTATCCTCTGGCGCCGCCAGTGCCTCATCCAGATCGACCCATCGTGCCTTGGAACCCGAGGCATCACGGCTGACTACTTGATGCAGATAGACCGGATCGACGAACTCGCGCAGCGCGCGCCGCGCGGAGTCGGTCGGCCTCACGCTCAACGCGGAACTCAGATGAATCTTACTGATGCGGATGTGATGCTTCACCAGTTTCGCCAGACTCTCGGCGGCCGACTCAAATTGAATCGCCATGTGGCAGGTATCGTAGTTCAGCCCGATCCGGCGCTGGATCATGTCGCTGTCGAGGCCCGACATACACAGCTGGCCCAGGAAATCAATCGCCTCATCCGTGGTTTCCAAATAGCCAAAGGGCTCCGGCTCTAAACCCAAATGCAAATCGCAGTTGTGCTGTTCACTGAGTGCCTCGATGTGGCGGGCGCATTCGATCAGGTTGGCCCGCATCGCTTCGACTTGCGGCATCTCGGTGATAAAGGCCTTAAACGATGCCGGCACCGTGCTGACACTGCCTTCCCCGCCCTCAGGCACCAACTCCGCCAGAATAGAAAATAGCCGCTTGGTGTAGTCCAGGCGCTCGGGAGTTTGCCAGTCAGGCACATATACCTGCTCCTTCACCCGGGCCCCGTGGAAGTTGCCGTAGGGGAAGCCGTTGATGGTGAAGACATAGCAGTTATTCGCATCCAGCCAGCGGCGGAATTCATCCAGCACCTGCGGCTGAATCAGCTCGAGCGAGGCCTCATTGCTCAAGCGCAGGCCGATGCCGAAAGGTTTGGAAGCAGCCCCCACCTCTTTGCGCACCCGCATGGTGTCGTCCCGCAAACTGGCAAAGGTTTCTGCCCAGGTGTTCCCGCGGTGAATGTTGGTCGAATAGGCTAAATGGATATTATTTTCGAACTGCATAGATGCTGGGACAAATGACCCACAGCAGCCGAAAGCACAAACTCAAAGTCACAATTGCACGTCCGATGGGCGTGCAATTTTCATGCGGGCTAGATTCGGCTATGAATCAATCCGACTACTTCAAAAATCCTCCACCAGGAATTACTAAAAACCGATTTTCACAGTGGATGAACCCCCTCTCTTAGAACGACACCCGCGCGCGGGTGAGCCCCCGTCAAACAACTAATCCACATTATCAATTATACTTATTCCTTGCCCCTCCCTCCATTTTATATTGGATAAGCTTAGCTGTTCATGTAATTGTCTCAGAATAAATTATTTTAATACAAGTAATTATTCCCTCAACCACCACTCAAACTGTAATAGCTATGCTCACCACTAAAGAAGCACCTCGGAAGAACAATCAGGACAAAGACCTTGCCTGGCGTTCGTTTCGCCATGGTATTTGGCAGGACCAAATCGACGTGCGCGATTTCATTCAGCAAAACTACACCCCTTACACGGGTGACTTCGCTTTCCTGAAAGGACCCAGCGAGCGCACGCAAAAACTTTGGGATCAGCTCAAGGAGCTACTGGCGGCCGAACGCGCTGCAGGCGGCGTGCTGGATGCCGACACGAAAGTTGTGGGCAGAGTAGCCTCGCATGGCGCGGGCTACATTAACCAGGAGCTGGAACAAATCGTCGGCGTCCAGACGGACAAGCCGCTCAAGCGAGCCATGCTGCCCTACGGTGGTGTGCGCATCGCTCAAAAAGCACTGCAAGCCCACGGGCGTGAGATGGATGCCGATACGGCCGATATTTTCGCCAAACACCGCAAGACCCACAATGACGGCGTCTTTGCTTGCTACACCGACGATATTCGCAAGGCGCGCTCGGCGGGCATCGTGACTGGACTACCGGATGGCTACGGTCGCGGTCGCATCATCGGTGACTATCGCCGCGTTGCGCTCTACGGCGTGGACAGGCTGATCGCCGACAAGCAGCAGTTGCTGATCGACTCGCAAAATGACGACTTTAGTGAGGACTGGGTCCGTGAGCGCGAGGAGACACAGGACCAAATCCAGGCCCTTAAAGACCTCAAGACCATGGCCGCCGCCTACGGTTTTGATATTTCCGCACCAGCCAACAACGCGAAGGAGGCAGTTCAGTGGACCTACTTCGGCTACCTCGGCGCGGTCAAAGATCAAAACGGCGCTGCCATGTCCTTCGGACGCACCAGCACCTTCTTCGACATTTACTTCGAGCGGGACTTTGCCGAGGGCACCCTGAGCGAGGAGGAGGCGAAGGAGATCATTGACCATCTGGTGATGAAGATGCGCATCGTGCGCTTTATCCGCACGCCCGACTATGATGAGCTCTTTTCCGGCGACCCCACCTGGGTGACCGAGAGCATCGGCGGCATGGGCGAGGATGGGCGCCCGCTCGTCAGCAAATCCAGCTTCCGGGTGTTGCAAACCCTCTACAATCTCGGTCCCGCGCCCGAGCCAAATCTCACCGTGCTATGGGCCGGGGGCCTCCCCCAGGGCTTCAAGGATTTCTGTGCCAAGGTATCGATCGAGACCAGCTCGATCCAATACGAGAACGACGACCTGATGCGGCCCTACTGGGGTGACGACTATGGCATCGCCTGCTGCGTCTCCGCCATGCGTATCGGCAAGCAGATGCAGTTCTTCGGCGCCCGCGCCAACCTCGCCAAGGCCATGCTTTACGCCATCAACGGCGGCAAGGATGAAAAGAGTGGCCAGCAAATCGCGCCAGCCAGCGAGCCCTTCACCGGGGACTACCTCGAATTTGATGACCTGACCGAGCGCTTCGATCGGACGATGGACTGGCTCGCCGCGACTTACGTCAAGGCGCTCAACATCATCCACTACATGCACGACAAGTATTCGCCGGAGAATATCATGATGGCTCTGCACGATCCGGTCATTTTGCGGACGATGGCCTGCGGTATCGCTGGCCTCTCCGTCGCAGCTGACTCGCTCTCCGCCGTGAAGCACGCCAAGGTAAGAGTCATCCGCAATGCGGAAGGGCTCGCCGTCGACTACGAGGTAATCGGTGACTATCCCGCCTACGGCAACAACGATGACCGTGTGGACGCCATTGCCAAAGATCTGGTGGAACGCTTCATGGACAAGATCCGCCAGCAGCCGACCTATCGCAACTCGGTCCCCACTCAATCCGTGCTGACCATCACTTCCAACGTGGTTTACGGCAAGAAGACCGGTAGCACGCCGGACGGGCGTAAGGAGGGCGAGCCCTTCGCTCCCGGTGCCAATCCCATGCACGGGCGCGACAAGAAGGGTGCCATCGCCTCGATGGCCTCGGTCGCCAAGCTGCCCTACGAGGATTCGCAGGACGGTATCTCCTACACCTTCTCGATCATCCCCAAAGCACTCGGGAAGGCTGAGTCTGACCGCATCGCCAACCTCGGCAACATCCTCGACGGTTACTTCGCCGAGCACGGCCACCACATCAACGTGAACGTCTTTGAGAAAGAAACCCTCATCGACGCCATGGAGCACCCGGAAAAGTATCCACAGCTCACCGTCCGCGTCTCCGGCTATGCCGTCAACTTCGTCCGCCTGACCAAAGAGCAACAGCTCGACGTGATCCACCGGACCTTCCACGAGATTATCTAGGGAAGGTTGAACCCCGCAGGAGCGGGACGCGGACGCGTCCAACATCCAACATCCAACATCGAATATTGAATATTGAACGATACTGCATATCAGCACCCGAACATCTAAAGCGGAATGGGGAACCCATTTCGGGGCTAATTTCCTCTCAGGATGGCATCGAAACGGCTTCACCGTTCCGCTACGAGATTGGGTTTTGTGAAAAAATTTAATTGATCCTCCACTAGGGAAATTCCAACGCCCAACATTCAACATTCAACGTTGGACGTTCAACGTTCTCCCCTCCTTCCCCCGTTCTTCCGCCTGCCATGATCGCCACACTCGAATCACCCAACACCATTCCCGCCTGCGTCTTCGCGGGCCCGGAGGGTCCTCCCTCGCCCGATACCACGGGGTTTATCCACTCGGTGGAGACCTGTGGCACTGTCGATGGTCCCGGCGTGCGTTACGTGCTCTTTCTGCATGGTTGCCCCCTGCGTTGCCAGTATTGTCATAACCCCGATGCGCAAGGCAAACCCAGCGGGGTAAGTAAAACTGCGAAAGAGGCCTTCGCGGATGTGCTCAAATACAAATCCTTCATCAAAAAAGGAGGGCTCACCATCAGCGGCGGCGAGCCGCTGATGCAACCGGCTTTCGTGCATGCGCTATTTGCCCTGGCCAAGGCGGAGGGTCTTCACACCACGCTGGATACTTCCGGCTTCGTGGGGCACAAGGCCAGCGACGAGTTACTCGATCTGACCGATCTGGTACTGCTCGACATCAAGAGCTTCAGCCCGATGACGCATAAGATCGTGACCGGCGTATGTGTCGACCAGACCCTGAAATTTGCCAAGCGCCTCGACGCACGCGGCAACAAAGTCTGGATTCGCTTCGTGCTGGTGCCGGGGCTGACGGATAATCCCCAAAACATTCAGGGGCTGGCCAAATTTGTCAGCGAGCTGGGCAATGTGGAGAAAGTCGAAATCCTCCCCTTCCACAAAATGGGCGAAGAGAAATACACCCGCTCCGGGATTACCTATAATCTCAAGAACACCCCGGTGCCGACCCAATCCCAGATCGAATCCGCACGAGCCATCTTTGCGCTCCATGGCGTCGAAGCGACCTGATCGGAACGTCGAACATGCAAAAAAATCGTTGGCTCATTGCGGCATCCGCCGTCGGTATTCACGTATCCATCGGCTCGATCTATGCCTACAGTGCGTGGATGATGCCACTGGAGAACACCTTCGGCTGGTCCTCCACCCAGACCTCGGCGGCTTTCAGTATCGCCATCTTTTTCCTGGGCTTGTCGGCCGCCTTTCTGGGGCGCTTCGTGGAGAGGCGCGGGGCGTCGCAGGGCGGGCTGCTATCCGCAATCCTGTTCGCCGCTGGCCTGATCGGCTCCGCCGCTGCCTGCTGGTGGGAGAGCCTGCCGCTGTTCTATTTGTTCTTCGGGGTGGTTGCGGGCGTCGGGCTGGGCGTCGGCTACATTTCACCCGTCTCGACCCTGGTGAAGTGGTTTCCGGACCGGCGCGGGCTGGCCACAGGACTGGCGATCATGGGCTTCGGTTTCGGTGGCCTGATCTGTGCCAAACTGGTGGACCTCTTTGTCCCCACCCAGACCGAGGTGGTGCTGCATCAGGAAGTCAGCGGCTACGACTATAGCCAGCTTTTCACCCGTGATCCGGCTGCCGCACAGGCACTGCTGGCGGGTGCGCCAACGCTCGAAGAATTCAGAGCGAAAAAGGCCCGGGCGGCCGAACTTTTTCAACGGGAAAGTACCGACAGCGAGGAATACGCCGCCCTCATGGCCGAAACTGAAAACTATCGGGCCGTCCTGATCTACGATAAAAAATCCATTGCGCTGGCCTTCTTGTTTCTCGGCTTGATCTATCTTGTGGTGATGGTGCCGAGTGCCCTCTACATCGCGCCCCCGCCGAAAGGCTACGCCGAGCAATTCGAAACCGCCCAGGTTGCGGGCAAAAAGAGCAATGCGCCCATGGGCGAGATGACCGCCATGCAAGCCATCCGCACCCCCGGCTTCTACGGCCTTTGGCTGATGCTCTTTATTAACGTCGCCTGCGGGATCGCAGTCATCGCCACTGCCAAGAAAATGGGCTACGAGATGGTGCGCCTGCCGGTCGAGATGGCGAGCCTGCTGGTGATGGGGATTTCTCTCTTCAATGGCCTCGGCCGTATCATCTGGGCCTCCCTGTCGGATTATATCGGTCGCTCCAATACCTACATTGCGTTCTTCGCCATCCAGGTCGTTTGCTTCCCTCTGCTGGCCAACCTGACCGGTTCGCCCATCGCCTTCATGCTGGTCACCTTCCTGATTCTGACCTGCTACGGCGGCGGCTTTGCCAGCATCCCCGCCTACATCAGCGATCTGTTTGGCGTTAAAGAGATGCCCACCATCCACGGCTTCATCCTGACCGCCTGGTCGCTGGCGGGCGTCGTCGGCCCGATGCTCAACGCCTATGTTTACGAGCAGACCAATAGCTACCAACAAAGCCTCTACGTCTTTGGCGGTGCCTTCGTCGTCGCCCTGATCATCTCCGTGCTGATGAAAGGCGAACTCAAGCGCCTGCGCCGTCACTATTCTGCCGCCGGATAAGTTTTCTCACCGAGTGTTTCGTAGCGACCCGCCTTCGCCTTCGGCTATGGCGGGCAGGCTGACTTCTTGAACGACATAGCTCAGAGAGCGTCGGCCAGTTATGCCAGGATCGAGCGAATGGCACTTATACACAAATTGGACTTCCGCAAAAAAGCGGCGAAGAAAACGGAGTTTCATCTAGGGGCTTTCCTGAGGGAAGACCGCGAACGCTCGGGAGGTTTGCGATCAGAGCGTGGTGCCCCACAACGTTCGCGGGTGGCGCGAGCACCACCCCTACGGGATGATCGCGAATAGCAGATGCGTCATGCATGACTGATGCAAAAGAAGTTCACTCCGTAGGGGCTTTCCTATGGGAAGCCCGCGAACGCTCGGAGGCGTACCCGACGGCCTTAGTCTCTCACAACGCTCGCCGTTTCGACCCTTCGGCTGGGCTCAGGGTTGGCAAGCTCAAGGCCCTGCGTTTACTCGCTGAGCTTCAAGTCCACCATCAGGTCCATCGCAATTGCGGACAGGTCCTGCTGCAGTGCCTCATAGTCCAACTCTCCCTGCGGTGAGAGCCGGGCCTTGGCCCGAAAAAGCATCCCACCGGAATCCGGCGCCGCTTCCGTCGAAGTGTGTAACTCCTCCACATTCACCCCGGCCCGCGCCAGCACCGCAAAGATATCGCGCACAATCCCGGGGTGATCACTGCCCAAAAGCTCCAACCGCAAACCCCGCTCCGGGGCGGGCACCACCTCCGGGTCCCCCTGCGTCGCGGCCAACATTACGTCCAGGCCGCTGATCGTGCGCAGCCCCGCCTCCAAGTCTTGCTGCTGCGCCCCATCGACACGGATTTGCAGCAAGCCCACAAAGCGATCCGCCAAGTGCACCATGCGGGCATGCTCCCAGTTGCCTGAGTGCCCGGCGATAACACTCGCCAGCTTTTCTACCAGTCCCGCACGATCCGGACCACTGATCGTCACTATCAATATCGAGTCCATGGTCGGTGATTAAATAATCTTCCCCGCGTTTTGCAAGTCTATCATGCCTTCGCGATGTAGCGGTGATCATGCTTCGGCTGGGATAAACCCCAAAAAGCTCGTAGTGAAGGCGAAGCCGTAACGGAGTTGATACGACCGACTGATCTATCTTCACTCATGGGAACTTCCGATAAATATCACCACGACTCAGTAAGCGTATGATTCTTACGCCGTCATCGGTTCGCTTTAACCCGAGTCGGTAGTCACCAATGCGTATTCTAAAATAATCGGGATGCCCTTTCATCACCTTTACATTCGAAATAGAGTCCAAGCTCTCTGAAGTCTCCAGCCCAACTAAAACCGCCTCGACTCGATCCAGTAAATTCCGATCTCGCACTTTCCGAAGATCACGCTCAAAGGACTTGTGATACTCAATCTTCATGCTTGAACGCTGCGAAGATCGCGTCCCGAGAAACCAAATCAGACGACTCCCCAGCCTTCATCGCATCCATAAACAGCTTATCTTCAATTACTTCCTCAATAATCCCCGCAAATAGTTCGCGATTCTGCTCAAACAGCTCCGAGACCGATTCCTTGATGATACCTTTCAGTTCTTCTTTTTCTACGGAAATGCTCATGGTTCTAAGTTACTGTTTAAGGTCCGGTAGTCAATCGGCTTCAACGGGCCATTCTTTCTTTTGCCGGAACGTGTGAAGGCAGCCTATGGCAAAGACATGAGCCCACGGGCAATTCCGAGCTAAGCGACAAGAGTTAATGTTCCCTGCGACCCAATAGCCGATTACTTCGTGTTTTGATTCATTCATTTTCCGCCAGGCTTTGAGCTTCAAGATCTGACCTCTGTTCTCTGACCTCCGACTTCTGAATATAGGCTCAAGCGGCCTCATACGCGCCATCGGCTCGCTTCGCGACCAGGCGCTTGATTTCGAGTCCCATCAGGAGTGCGGAGACTTCGGGGTAGGGCCACTGTAGGCGCTCGGCGAGCTGGTCTGGTGAGAGGGCTTCGCCACCGGCAAAAAGCGCCATCAGGGCGGCCTCGCGTTCATCCAGTTCGGGCGCAGCGGGCTCGAGGGGCACTTGGAGTTGCTCGGAGGAGCGGTAGCGTAATTCCTCCAATACATGGTCGACGGAGGTGACCATGGTCGCGCCATCCCGAATGAGTTGGTGACAGCCCGCGCTGCTCTCCTGATCGATCCGCCCCGGCACCGCCATGACTTGGCGGCCTTGCTCGCCGGCAAAGCGCGCGGTAATCATGCTGCCACCAGCGGCGGCACTTTCGACTACGATGATCGCCTCACACAGGCCCGCGACCACGCGGTTGCGCATCGGAAAAGTCTGCCGGTCGGCCCGTCGCCCGAATGGGAACTCGCTCAAAAGCGCACCTTTCCCGGTAATCTCGCGCGACAAATCCAAATTCTCCGGCGGATAAATAATATCCATCCCGCAGCCGAATACGGCCAGGGTGGGGCCACCCGCCTCCAATGCCCCCTCATGCGCCGCCGTATCCGTGCCTCGCGCCATACCACTGACCACGCAAAATCCCATCCGCGCCAGTTCGGAGCCGAAACGCTTGGCGACTTTGCGTCCATAAAGTGTCGCCCGCCGGGTGCCCACGATCGCCACACAGGGACGGTCCACTTTAGCGTATTCACCTTTCCAATACAGGCCGATGGGCGGATCGTAAAGCTCGGCCAGGGATGCCGGATAATCGACATTCCAGCGATCCACGAATCGGATGCCGGACGTCGCCATCTTTTGCCGCTCCTTCGCCAAGTCGAAATACTTCGGCCAATCGATCAGAACACCAGCAGCTTTGTCCCCGATACCTTTCACGTTAAGCAGCCTGCGCCGGTCCCCCGAGAGCACGGCCACCGGATCATTCGAGAACTCATCCATCAAATGCCGCAGCATCACCGGGCCGACATGCGGCACTCCGTTCAGAATAAGCAGGGCGTCGTTGCGAGAGAGATCCATGAACAAGCTCTCAGGCTCAGGAATTCGTCGTTCGACTCAACCCTAATTATCAGCTTCGGGTGTTTACATCCATCGAGCGCAGCACATCCGGCAGGTAGTCGAGCAATTCGGAAGTATGGACCATGATCTGTCCTTTAGCCGCCGCCAAACGCTGGGCCGCCAGGCCGTGCAGCATCACCCCGCGGGCCACCGCTGTGGGCACATTGCTATTATTCTGGGCGATCATACCGCCGACCAGACCGGAGAGGAGATCTCCACTGCCACCACGGGAAAGGACGGGGCCGCCGGTGGTATTGTAAAGGATGGTATTCCCATCACACACTCGGGTATTCGGCCCCTTGAGCACCGTAATCAACCGGTAAATGCGGGAAAAGGCCATTAGTGTCTCCGCTGAATAATCCGGCTCGGTAATCTTTGCCACCCGCATGAACTCTCCCATGTGCGGGGTAATCACGATTTCGCCATAACTGCTGCGACGCTTCTGAGCCAGCTCGACGACACGCGAACGCAAGCCATCGGCATCAAAGACCACTGGCAGCTCCACCTTATTGGCGACTTCCTGAGCCAGTAGCTCAGTGTTGCGGTCACGCCCGAGCCCGGGCCCGATCAGCACCGCACTGGCTGATCCGATACGATCCATCATCAGCGGCAGCGCACGTGGACTGAGCGTGCCATTACTGGTCTCCGGCCATGGCACCCACATCGCCTCGGGAACTTGGGCCGACAGGGCGGCCGCGATCGACGCCGGCGCAAAAGCCGTGACCAGCCCCACGCCCGAGCGCACCGCCGCCTGGACCGACATTAGCAAAGCTCCCGGCATGTAAGCGGAGCCGCCCACAATGAAGAGGTGCCCGAACGCACGTTTATCCACATGAGCCGGACGCAGCTTGCTGAGAGGCTTGAGGACCTGCGGGGTCAGGATTGCTTCGGACTCATCCAGCACTGCTGCCGCACTGCCGTCAAAAAACCCCAGATCAATATAGCGTACGCGGCCACACTCTGCAATGCCCTCGAAGAGCGGCTTCTTGGCAATCCCGGTGGCGTAGCTGAAGTCAGCCTGAAATCTGATTGCCGCCGCTTCATCTCCGACACCACTGGGCAGATCGACTGCGGCGCGCAGATCAATCGAATCGCAGCTGTTGACCGCTTCGATCAAGGCATCCAACGGGCTGCGCAACGGCGGCTTAAAATCCATGCCGAGCAGGCCATCCAAACAAATGTGAAAGCGGCGGCCACCGGAGATTGCCGCCAGTAGCTCCTGTGCCTGCCCGACCGAATTCCCCTCGCAGAAGTGATGTTTGACCCGGCCTTCCAAACCTTTAAAGGCGCGTAAAGCCAGCGGCTTCAACTCACTGGCAGCCGTCACTAAAACCAAATCCACCGACGCACGCGGGAACCGTGCCAGCAACTCGCCGCAGGTAATCAGCGCATCCCCTCCGTTATTGCCCTTACCCACCAGTGCCAGAATGCGCAGATGATCGGGGACCGGCCGCAGCTCCTGGTAGTCATCTATCAAGTTCCGAGCGATACCCGCCCCGGCCTTTTGCATGGCAGCCCATTCAGCCGCCTCATCAGTTAAAACACTGGCCTCATGCTGTCTTGCTTTTTCACAAGTCAGGATGGGATGGGCATGTGGCAAAATTTCCATTGCTGCGGTTATGGGCCAACGCGGCTATTTTTACAATAAAAAGGCTTTCATTTCTTTCACTGCCGTCGCGATACCCACAAAGAGCGCTCGGCTGACGATGGAATGGCCGATATTCAACTCGTGCAGATGCGGCAGCGTCACCACTTCGGCAATATTGGTGTAGTTGATGCCGTGCCCGGCATTTACTGTCAGTCCCAGCTGGTGTGCCATTTCCGCTCCCGCCCGAAGCGTCTCCAGTTCCCGGGCCCGCCCGGCATGGTAATAGGCGTTGGCATAGGCCCCGGTGTGCAGCTCGATCCAGGGGCTCCGCAGTTCCGCCGCTGCTTCGATCTGCACGGGATCGGGATCGATAAACAAACTCGTTGTGATGCCGGCTTCTGTCATCGCAGCGACAATCTCGCCGATGCGCTCTTTCTTCCCGGCCACATTCAGCCCGCCCTCAGTCGTAATCTCCTCGCGGCTCTCGGGCACCAGGCAGACCGAATGCGGCTTGAGCCTGAGCGCATACGCGACCATCTCCGGCGTGCAGGCCATTTCGAAATTCAGCCGCGTGGTCATCTGCTCACGCACCCGCTGCACATCCGAGTCCTGCACATGGCGGCGATCCTCCCGCAGGTGCATGGTGATGCCGTCGGCGCCTGCCGCCTCACAGGCCAGCGCGAAGGCTAGCGGGTCCGGCTCCACCTCGTCGCCATGATCGAGTGCATGACTGCGGTAACGCGCCTGCCGGAGTGTGGCGCAGTGATCCACGTTGACGCCGAGAAGGATGGGTGGGGGGGATTGGGACATGACTAATGAAGAAAGCTGCCCTGCACTCGGATGCAACTTCTTTGAATAGGATGCGACTTTTCGTTGCGGTGACTAACGGATCTCCGCGTCTCAGGTAAAAAAAAAAGAAAAAAAAAGCTCCTGTTAAACTTGAACCCGCGGACGTGTTGGGAATTATGCGTTGCTCATCCTCTGACATGCGGACCTACCTGCCGCCTACCGACTGACCAAAATCTATGCCTGAAATGCTGATCCTCTGCCTGGCTATTATTTTTATAGCCGGTTTTTTCGCGCCGCTGCTTAAGGCAGTGGTGGGCGAGCGGGCAGGCTATATCCTCTGTTTGGCACCTTTTTCCGCATTTGCACTGCTGCTGTCGCAGTCCTCACTGGTAGGTAGTGGCGAGGCACTCTACCACTCGTTTGAGTGGTTCAGTTCGCTGGGCGGCTCCATTGATCTGCGTTTGGATGGTCTATCCTTCATGATGGCACTGCTGGTGACTGGTATCGGGGGCTTCATCGTTCTTTACACGCAGGGCTACATGCACGGGCATCCGCTGTTGGGGCGGTTCTATCTCTACCTGCTGGCGTTCATGGGCTCGATGCTGGGGCTGGTGCTGGCGGATAACTTGATTCTGTTGTTCATTTTTTGGGAGCTGACCAGTATCACTTCCTACCTCCTGATCGGGTTTAACCACGAATCAAAAGAGGTCCGTTGGAAGGCGCTGCAGGCGCTGCTGGTGACCGGGCTCGGGGCGATGGCGATGCTGGCGGGCTTCGTCCTGTTGGCGGGAGTCACCGACAGCTGGAAAATCAGTGAAATTAATACCTTGGGCGATCTGGTGCGGGCGAGCCCGCTTTATACCGCTATCGTGATTTTGGTCCTGATCGGTGCCTTCACCAAGAGTGCACAGGTGCCCTTTCATTTTTGGCTGCCCAATGCGATGGCGGGGCCGACGCCGGTGAGTGCCTTTTTGCACTCGGCCACCATGGTCAAGGCCGGGGTCTTTTTAATGGCGCTGCTGACCCCGGCGCTGGGCGGGACCGGACTCTGGGGCTACACTTTATCGATTTTCGGCAGTGCCACCCTGCTGCTGGCCATGTTCCTCGGGCTCTTCCAGAAAGACGTGAAGTCGGTGCTGGCCTACACGACGCTGGGGGTGCTGGGGGTGCTGACGATGCTACTTGGGATCGGCTCGGAGTATGCGATTAATGCGATGGTGATCTTCCTGATTGGGCATGCTTTATATAAGGCGACCCTCTTCATGGTGGTCGGCTCGCTCGACCACGAGACGGGTACCCGGGATGCCACTTTGCTGCGCGGCTTGCGCGGGCTCATGCCGATCACGGCACTCGCCGGCGGGCTGGCGGCATTTTCCATGTCCGGGTTGCCCGCGTTCTTTGGCTTTGTCGGCAAAGAACTGATCTATAAGGCGGGGCTGGAGCTGCATGGGCCGGAGATGATTTTTCTCATCGTCGCTTTCGTCGGCAGTGTGGTGATGATGGGGCTGGCTTTGATCGCGGGGCTGGGTCCTTTCATCGGTCGCGCCAATCACGAGGCCCTGCCTAAAAAGCCGCATGA
>PXBU01000346.1 GCA_003566795.1 Puniceicoccaceae bacterium
CGGAGGCGATCCGTCGGCGGCTGTTGGCGCGGATGGGGGATGTGTCGGAGTATATGAAAGCGCTGAAGCAGCGCTTTTCGGTGTGGTTTAACCGCTCGCATGAACGCTTTGGTACGTTGTGGGCGGAGCGTTTTAAATCGGTGCTGGTGCAAGGGGAGGGGAATCCTTTGCAGACGATGGCGGCCTACATTGACCTGAATCCGGTGCGGGCGGGGCTGGTGGACGATCCGGTCGATTATCGCTTCTGTGGTTATGCGGAGGCGGTGGCGGGTTCGTGGCAAGCTCCTGCGACAGGCTCCCTCCGGCACCCAGGCTCCGGCGGGCAGGCCGGACAGCGGGCGCGGCGGGGGATTCGGCTGATCTGGGGGGCGTATGCGGATGGGTCGGAACGGGCGCAGCAGGTGTCGGTGGCGGAGGCTTTGCGGATGCACCGGGAGTTGATCTTTGGTAAGCGGGCGGGACAGCCGGGGCTTTCGGAAGCGGAGCGGGCGAAGGCCTTGCAGGTGCTGGAGCAGGAAAAGGCGCTTTTGCCGCGGGCGACGGTG
This sequence comes from Puniceicoccaceae bacterium, assembly GCA_003566795.1. GTDB lineage: Bacteria > Verrucomicrobiota > Verrucomicrobiia > Opitutales > Coraliomargaritaceae > Coraliomargarita_B. The sequence goes on from PXBU01000346.1 coordinate 546, forward strand.
CTGCGCTGCCGGGTGCGTTACTTTACCGATGGGGCGATTCTGGGCAGCCAGGAGTTTGTGCGCGGTTTTGTTGAGTCCTGGCAGCGGGAGAAGCGGCGGAAGCATCCACCGAAGGTGAACCGGATGCGTGGTGCCGATTGGCAGGATTTGGCGACGATTCAGGGCATGCGGCAGCGGGTGTTCGGGTAGCAGGAACACTCCCCGCATTGCATTGTTGGTCGCTTTGCCCTGTTCCATGGAGGCAACTGCACGACGGGATGCTTTTTCCCTGTGGGCAAGGTCACTTTTTGAGCTGATTTATCGCTGTTCCTGTCCGGTTTCGATATCGATGATCTTGAAGTTTTCGACGTGGTAAATTGGATCGGCACGGAAGGAGAGATGGGCACCGTAGCTGCGCTCGATTTCCAGTAGTAAGTCCTCGTCCTCAGTGCGGAGTCGTTCGAGATTGGTTGGGTGGAGGAGGACACGGAGGTTAATTTCCTTATCACGCCCGTCGCGTGCGCGCATGTGGCGGATCACGCTGATCAATCGTCGCTGAATCTCGACACTCATGGTGCGGGAGGATTTGACGGAGCCGCGACCGTTGCAGTACGGGCAGTCGGTATAGACGCCGCTGGAGTGGCTCTCGGAGTGGCGCTGACGCGTCATCTGCATGATGCCCAGGGTCGAAATTTGGAGGATGTGGTTTTTGGCTTTGTCACCGGCCATTTCTCGCTTCATCCGCTGGTAGACCGCGTTACGGTCCTTCTTCGCCTTCATGTCGATGAAGTCGAGGATGACGAGGCCTCCGATGTTGCGCAGGCGCATTTGCCGGGCGATCTCGGTTGCGGCTTCCAAATTAACCTGCAGGATGAAGTCTTTACCATCCTTGCTCTTATTCTTGTGAGCACCGGTATTGACGTCGATGGAGATCAGGGCCTCGGTCTCTTCGATCACGATCTCGCCACCACTGGGCAGTGGCACGCAGCGCATGAAGGTTTGGGCGATCTGGCGTTCAATGTTGAAGCGCTCGAAGATGGGGATGTCCTCAGCAAAGCGATGGATCTTTGACTTTGAGCGCGGAGAGATGCGGGTGACTTCGTCGATGATACTATCGTAGTCCTCTTGCTTATCGACCATGACGCGGTCGATATCCTCAGTCAGGAAGTCGCGTACTGTGCGGCCCACGATGTCCGGTTCGACATACAAGCAGGTGGGCTTTTTACTGTTTTCGATGCGCTCCTGGATGACTTCCCAGCGCTTCAGCAGAATGTGGAGGTCACGGATGAAGTAGCGGGCCTTTTTGCCTTCGCCTGCAGTGCGCACGATGATGCCCATTCCCTCCGGTAGTGTCAGGTCGCGGAGGATGCTCTTGAGGCGGCTGCGCTCTTTTTTGTCCTCGATCTTCCGGGAAATACCGAGGGTGCCGGTATGGGGCATGAGCACCAGAAACCGACCCGGTAGGGCGATATTGGTCGTGGTGCGTGGTCCTTTAGTGCCGATTTGGCCCTTGGTGATTTGGAGCACAATCTCGCTGCCGACCGGGTAGAGCTTGGGGATATCTTTGACCGTCACCTTCTCGGCCTCGCGCTTGCGCTGACTTTCGGACTTGTTGTCACGAACCACCTCGATGGTATTGTCTTTGGCTGCGGGAAGAATGTCCCAGTAGTGGAGGAAGGCATTCTTTTCTTCACCGATATCGACGAAGGCAGCTTTCAGGCCGGGTTCCAGATTCTGGATGCGGCCTTTAAAAATAGCTCCGACTTCGCGGGCTTCGCCGGTGCGCTCGACCTCGAATTTTTCCAGCACACCGTCTTTGAGCAGTGCGACACGTTTCTCGAGCGGCTCGGAATTGATGATCAGCTCGGTGTAGGCCTTTTTTTCACGTTTGATTGCTTTGGCGATACGGGTCAGCAGCGGTTGTTTTTTGGCACGCTCGGACGCTTTGTCCTTTAGTTCGCGCGTGTTGATTCGCTCAGCCTTTTTCTCGACTGGTGCCGAGGTCAGTTCCTCTGTGAATTGTTCGTCGTTATTGTTTGCAGATGATTCGTTGGTATTTTGCATTGGTCTTGGTTTCCCTGGTTGTGAGGGAAGATCCCAAGTTCGTGCTGTATTCGTCGACGGTCTGGTGTGTTGGTGTGTGTAGGCGGTATTTCGAAATCATGAGAAATCCTTTCGATACCGGTATACACTTTGCACAAGTCCTTGAAGAATGAAGCAGCTCAGAACAAAGGAGCCTCCGTAACTTAAAAACGGAAGCGGGAGTCCGGTGATCGGGGTGATGCCGATGGTCATGCCAATATTGATGAAGAAGTGGACCAGGAACAGCACACTGACACCGATGGCCAGCTGCATTCCAAATCTGTCTCTTGCGAGTCCGGCAATACGTATGCCGTTGGCGACTATCAGGCAAAAGAGCCCGACGACGAACGCGCTTCCAAGAAAGCCTGTTTCCTCCGCGATGACGGAGAAGATAAAATCATTGTGTGCCACCGCTTGGGGGAGATAGCCGAGCTGGGCCTGGGTTCCTTTGAAAAGACCCTTGCCGGTTGCTCCACCGGTAGCGGCAGAAATTTTTGCTTGATTGGCATTCCAGCTTGCGCCGATGCCACCCGGATCCACCACGTCAGGGGCGACGAAGGTTAAAATCCGGTTTCGTTGATAATTGCGAATAGGTAGTATGGACTTGTATTCTCCGGTGACGACTTCAGCCGAAGTATCCGCTGAGCGTTGTCGTTCAAGGTGTTGGCTGTAGCCATAGATGTCCGCACCGAGAACAGCAATCGCGACCGCAAAGATTGCGAAAGCACTCAGGAAAAATTTCTCCGACAAGCGGGAAACGTATAGTAGGGCGAACACCATAGGAGGGAATACAAGCGACGAACCTAGGTCCGGCTGCAAGAAAATCAATAGCATAGGCAGCAAAAAAACAAACCCCACTTTGGCCAAAGGCCAAATTGAGTCCCTCACGGTCCCGATATCTGAGCGTGCGAGAATACTCGCGGCCATAATCAGAGTGCCGATTTTCGCGCCTTCAGTGGGCTGCACGGTGGTGATGCCCACATTGATCCAACGCCGGGCCCCCATCATTTCAACACTGATCGGGCTATGTTCGTGGGTCAGCAGCAGGCCGACGATCCCGGCGATATAAATGAAATGCGCGTATTCGAGAAAGACCTTGTAATTAATCGCGCTCACCACGCCGTAGGTAGCCAGACCTAGAACGACCCAGAAGATCTGCATTTTCCAATCGTTGCCAGCCACATGCGAGAGTTGCGCTGAATAGATAAAGAGCACCCCGATACCGCAGAGTAGCAGGATGCAGAGTGGATTAATGAGGTCGACACGCGGCTCTCCGCCTGGATACATCAAGCGCTGATATTGCTTGCTGAATATGCGGCGGTAAAGGGACACTGGTTTATTGAGTTTTCCGTTGTTCGTTGTTCGTTGGAGGGAGCTTGTAACAATCAACGCTCAACGAGCAACCTGTAACTCTCGCTTCAATTGACGTCACCCAGGTAATTCGTGTTTGGCTCAAATCCTTCGTTGGTGAAGAACGATTTGATGACTTCCGGCAGGAAGCGGCGTGCTTGAATTTCGGGAAGTGGAATCCATTCGATGCCGACCTGCTTCTTGTCCACTTCGCTACCAGGACCGATATTCTCCGGGGCTGGCAGATGGCAGCGGAAGACGTTTTCCACTTGATGAAAGGCATGGTGGGTCTTGCGAAACTCATGATTCTTGCCGATATACTCGCGCACGTAGAGTAGTTCGCCGACTTCGACCTGCGTACCAATTTCCTCCATGCACTCCCTGCGGAGCCCCTCGCGCAGCGTTTCGCCGTGTCGCTGGCCTCCTCCAGGCAGGATATAAAACACTCCGGATTTATCGCGCATTTTGATGGTGAGCAATTTGTTCCGGTGGATGATAAGGGCCCGGGCTGCTATTCGGATGGATCGCATAATAAAATTTTCATAAAACCGATTTTGGGTGCCGTATGCGAATCAAAATCCGCGGTGCAGTTAAAAATTAGGCCAAAAGAGCTTTACGCCTGCCGCCTGCATCGAAAACTTATCGGAAGTCACTTCAATCATTAATTATGGATCGTTTCTTGCAGCATTTTTCAGATTCTCCAGCAAGGCTCGCCTGGGTGGAGGCTAATTTGTCGGAGCCAGAGGCACTGCAGGCAATGTTGGAGGCAATCGATGAAAGCCCCTACAGCCCAAGGCAGTGGGTCGATGCCTTTCTGCTACTGGGGCAGTGGCTGGACGCACGCGGAAGGCGAGCCTCGTTTTACGATCAGTTGGGCTATGTGGGTTGTGCCTGCGAGGCCGTTGGCAGTGCGGCCAACCTGACCTCGCTAGCGACCGTTGTCAGCGAAATGCTGGATGCCCACGGTTTCTCCGCAGCTGAGCCGTCAGACGAGGGTTAGCCCCGAAAAACTGAGTTGGAGCGCTACTAATGCCGGGCGATTTCGTCCAGCACTTGTTGTTTGGACCTTTGCAGTCCGGGTGTTTGCACTTGCTGGGCGAGCTCGATGGCTGCTTCGATTCGGCCCAGCTTGCCCATTACCCGGGCGCGATGCAGATCGAGTATGTCGATGGAGAGTGGATCATCCGCTCCTTTTCTCATTTTGTTCCAATGCAGCAGTGCAGCCTGCCAATCCGGACTGCTGAGGTCGTAATAGGCCTCACCGAGCCGCATCTGCAGGTCGAATACATCCGGTTCAAGTGCGGCCGCCCGCCTGAAAGCTTTTAACATCTCCCGTTCCAGGGCATCGCGGGTGAAGATGCGCTCTTCAATAAACATTTCGCGGAACTCGTGCAAAAGTTCTCCGATAGCGAAATTGTAGATTGCGGTCTCCGGCTCCAGCTCTACCGCGCGCAAGTAGAAGGGTAGCGCCGCTTTACCCTTGCCGGCCTCCGCCAGATGGGTGCCGATTTGTTGCTTCACGACGGCAAGGTTCGGGTCGATCTCGTCGGCCTTGAGAAATGCGGCAAAGGCCTCGTCGCCCCTGCCCACCCGCCGGAGCAGCTTTCCGTAAAGGATCAGGGCATTTACATCTTGCGGGTGGTCGATCAGGTAGGCGCCGTAGGCTCCGATCAGGTTGGACAAGTGTCGCTCGATATCGTCAGGGCTGTAGAATTCAGGGTCCTCTGCGATTTTCCGGTAGATATTTTCCTCGCGCAGAGCGATATCAGCCAAACGCCTATCTGCTGCGCTGGACTGGGCGGCGGACGTTGATACCGCTGCCAGGCAGAGTATCAGGATAGAAAGTAGTCGATAGGCCTTAAACATCTGGATGTCGCAATATACTAGAGTATGCCGGGGAAATACGGGAAGCACGAAAACACTGACAGGGAGCATTTTCTCATGTTTCAACTTTTGCGTGTCGGCCATTGTTTCGACTTGGCCTGAGGGCGGTTTGCGCAAATTGTTATGGAAATGCCCAGTTCCACCGTCGAAGACTATATTAAACAGATCTACCTCCTTGAGGAAAAGGCCGCACAACCGGAGATTCCCATGGGCCAAGTGGCTGCGGCACTTGGAGTGGTGCCTGGCACCGCCACGACCATGGTAAAGGCCCTGGCCGATGCCGGCTTGGTGGATTATGCCCCACGTGTCGGGGTGCAATTGAGCGGGCCGGGACGCAAACTCGCACTGCATGTGCTGCGGCGGCACCGTTTGATTGAGCAATTTCTGGTGGAAGTGCTCGGCTTCGATTGGTCGGAGGTGCATGAGGAGGCCGAACAACTGGAGCATGTTGTTTCGGACCGCTTGCTCGAAAGCCTGGACCAGTTGTTGGGGCATCCGACGGAAGACCCGCATGGGGATCCCATCCCCTCGGCCGAGGGCACCTTGGCGACTGGCAGCGTTCACTCGCTGGCCGACTGCGCGCTGGATGTCGAGTTGAGGGTGGAGCGGATACGCGATCAGGATGCCGGTTTTCTCAACTACATTGCCTCAGCTGGGCTCAACCCGGGGGTCAAAGTAAAGGTGACTGCCCGCAATGAAAGTGCCGAATCGGTGCAAGTGGAACTCGGGGCTGCTGGACAGCTCAGCCTGGGCTTTGGGGCCGCCGCCAAGGTGATGGTGCGTGAAAATAGTTAGGGCCGATAAAGTATTCGTTGACCCTACTGGTGCATTGCGTTGTGATTCCCGTCAACCTTACCAACCTCAAAAATATCGTAAAATGAGTCACGAAGTCGCCTACAGAAAACTTGCCCATGAAATGATTATGGCCGGGGTCAACGTTGCCGATCCGCGCCAGTCGATCAGGGATAGCGTCAAACTCGATGGCGGCACCCTCCGCGTGCGTGACGATGTCTTTGCATTGAAGGATTACGATCGGGTGCTGCTATTTGGGGCGGGCAAAGCTGCCACGCCGATGTGCCAGGCCTTCGAGGAGATCGTGACTCCCGACGGAGGGCTCGCCATCACCAAGATTGGTGAAGAGATCTGTATCGCCGAGGTGAAGACGATACCGGTCAAGCGTGCCTACCACCCGGAGCCGCGCGCCGAGAATGCGGAATACTCCCGCGAGATTCTCGATATGATCGATAGCATCGGTGCGGATGAGAAAGTTTTGGTTTTTCTGATGATCTCAGGTGGGGGCTCAGCCCTCTTTTCCTGCGCTCCGGAATCGGTGGGAATTGAAGATAAATTCAAGCTGAACCAGTTGCTGATGAAGTGCGGTGCGCACATCCACGACATCAACACCATCCGCAAGCATTGCTCCGAAATCAAGGGGGGTAAATTCGGGCAGCGGGTGGCGGCTAAAGGTAGCACGCTGGTTTCGCTGATACTCTCCGACGTGGTGGGCGATGATCTGAGTGCGATCGCCTCTGGCCCGAGCTATAAGGATAACAGCACCTTTGAGGACGCTGTCCGCCTGATGAAGCAGTATGGCATCTGGGAGGAAGCACCCCAGTCCGTGCGCGAGCACATGGAGCGGGGGCTAGGTGACCCGTCGCTGGAGCCGCCGCGAGAAGTGCCCGAGGGCGTCTACAACTATTTGATCGGCAATAATCTGGCAGCGCTGGAGGCCGCCAAAGCGGTCGCTGAGAAGGCCGGGTTTCCGACAACGATTCTAACCAGCCAAAATACCGGTGAGGCCAAGATTGTGGCCAAAGCCTACATGGGGATCGCCAAGGAGATCCAGGATTCGCAAAACCCGGTGCAGGCACCGGCCTGCTTGATTGTGGGGGGTGAGATGATCGTCACCTTCGACTGGGAGGACCGCGATGGCTTCGGGCCGACCCGTGAATTTGTGCTAAGCTCGGCGCTCGAAATCCAGGGGCGCAGCAACATCGTTGTTGCCGGGTGCGATACCGACGGCGTGGATGGCGATGGTAAGGCAGGTGCGATTGCCGATGGGCATACCGTGAGCCGGGCGACGCTTGATGCGAAGCACTACCTGGATAAGCACGACGCGGAGATTTTCTTCGATAGTCTGGGCGACTCCATCGAGTTCGTCAGCATGACCAACGTGAATGACATTATTGTCATTTTAGTCGGCGAGCCTGAGTGATCCTATGTTCAGAGGCCAGAGGGCAGAAGACAGAGGGCAGAATAATGCCAGTAATGCTGATGCCTCAATCGTTGTCTTTCGCCGGTTCAGGGAAGATCGGGGCGGCGGGCACGCGTAGGCCAATAGCGATGGCGCGGAGCAGTTCCACTTCTTCGGCGGAGGCCTTCTTATCGGCGGCAACGATGCGTTCGCAGATCTGGAGGACTTGCTGACGAATGCCGAGTGGGCTATGGGCCAGATGCTCAAAAGCCTGATCGAGCTGTTCGAAGCGAATGGGCTCGACCGGGGAGAGCTGGTTGACGAAATAGGCGGATTGCCGACTGGCCTGCCGGAGCAGCTCAGCGGTGGGGATTTCTGTCGCTGAGGTTTCCTGGGCGATGCGGGTGGCCAGCGTGCGGGCGGCCTCGACCAGTTGTTTCGCTGCCGGTTTGGCAGTGCTCTCCGTCTCCTTGAAGAGCCGTCGGCGCGCTACCTGAAGGCAGGCGAGTTCGAAGGGGGAGACGCGTCCGTCGGCCTGAACGAGTGCTTCGACCGCAGCGGCGAAATGTTCCCGCTCCGGCGGGATGATTTCATCGGCCAGGCGGGAGGCGGCCAGTTCGAGGAGAATGAGCCGTTGTCCGCGCGGGAGATCGTAGAGGCGTTCGGCGAGAGCCGGCAGCTCCCCGGCCAGATCCGGGAAGTGCTCCGTGAGGCATTGGCGCTGCTTGGCGGCAATGGTCTCGTCTTGTTGGAGCAGCAGGGCCAGAAGCAGTCGCGGGCTCTGACCGTCTTCCTCGAGGACATCCGGCAGACTGGCGTGCACGGCCTCGCGTGCTTGGGCGGCGTAGGCGTGCCCCTGCTCCCGTAGTTGACCGAGCGCACGCATGAACAAGCCGGCGGTGAGCATTTGGCTGAATTGCTTGCTGTCGGGACCAATGCCCATCCCGGGAATCGGGCCTTTTCCGCCGCCTGCGGACTTCTTAGCCGCTGGGGCGGCTTCCGGTTTGGGTTTTTCACGCGGTTTGAGGAAATCGCCCTGCCAGTCGCGGAGGACGCGGCGGATGCGCTTGGGCAAGGGCGGATGAGTCGCGAGAAAGGAGACTGTGCCACCGGAGGACTTGGAAAAGAAGGCGTGGGCAAATTCGCCGGCCTGCGAGTGGTGGATTTTTGAGCCGTGGCCCATGCCCCCGATGCGGCGGAGGGCGTTGCCGATGCCTTCCGGATTGCGGGTAAACTGCACAGCAGCCGCGTCGGCCAGATATTCCCGCTGCCGGGAAACGGCGGCCTGGATCAGCCGGGCGAAGAACTCGCCGATGAATCCGATGATGGTAATAAGCACCGCAACGAGGATGACTGCGATGATCAAAGCACCGCCCCCGCCACCCCCGCGACCGGAGCCGCCGCCCCCACCGCGGCTTCGCCCGCCGCCGATGTAGATGCCGCCCCCCGAGCGTCGCCCCTCGCCGGAGCCGCCTCCCAGCAGGGCCCAGAAGCCCCGTCCGAGCAGGGTCAGCATGATGATGCCGAAGATCCAGCCGCTCAGCTTGGTGCTGAGGCGCATATCCCCGTTCAGGATGTGGCTGAATTCGTGGGCGATGACGCCCTGTAACTCCTCACGGTCGAGCTGCTCGATGGCCCCCCGCGTGACACCGATAGCCGCCTCGTCCACCTCAAATCCAGCGGCGAAGGCGTTGATCCCCGTTTCATGATCGAGCACATACACCTCCGGCACGGGCACGCCCGAGGCGATCGCCATTTCCTCGACTACATTCATCAGCTTGCGCTCCTCAGGCCGCCGCACCGAGGGGCTGAGTCGGCGGCCGCCCAGTTCCTTGGCGATGCCCGGGCCCCCGGTGCGCCGGAGTTGGGTGATCTTCCAGAAGCTGCCGAGGCCGATCAGCGGGGTCACGATCCCGGCCGTCCAGGCGAAACGTGCAAAGTCAAAGAGGGGTGGCGGGGCCGCCCCCACCTTGTGTTGGTAGTAAAACACCCCGGCGGTGACGGCCAGATAGACGGCACCCACGATGCACAGCACAGCCAAGGCAAAGTAAAACACCAGCAGCTTGGTGCGCGACCGCGCCTGATCCTGTGCCTCGAAGAAGTCCATCATTGCATCGGGCGGTGCCCGCCGACGGCCTTAGAAGGAGACCTTGGGGGCCTCTTTCTCGCTCTTGTCTTCGATCTCGAAGAATTCCGCTGGACCGAAGCCGAGGGGGCCGGCCAGCAGTACGGCGGGGAACTGTTCCCGATCAGTGTTGTAGCGCATGACGGCGTCGTTGAAGGCCTGCCGAGCGAAGGAGATCTTGTTCTCCGTGGTGGTGAGCTCCTCGGTGAGCTGCATCATGTTTTGGTTCGCCTTGAGGTCCGGATAGGCTTCGGAGAGGGCAAAGAAGCCGCTCAGCGCACCGGCCAGCCGACCTTCACTGGCCTTGAGCTCCTGCATCTTGGAGGCACTGTCGGGCTGGGCAGCCGCCGCTTCGCGGCAGCCAGCGGCCTGGTTGCGGGCCTGGATGACATTTTCCAGCGTCTCCTGCTCATGCTTCAGGTAGCCCTTAGCCGTCTCGACCAGATTTGGGATCAGGTCGTGCCGCCGCTTCAACTGCACGTCAATCTGCGCAAAGGCGTTTTTGAAGCGGTTCCTAAGCTGAACCAACTTATTGTAAATCCCGATGGCCCAGAAGACGGGCACCAAGAGAAGGACAAGAACGATACCTAGAGTAATCCAACCAGTCATAAGGGGCAAGGTGATGAGAACGGCGGGCGTGGCGAGAAAAAACGAATCATACCTGGCCTGTGTGTGTGTGGGGGGCGTTCGCGGGATGAATCCTCGCGACTACTTTAAAAGATCCACAAAAATTACGAAGAAGCAGTTGTGAAGAGCTTATTTAAAGAAACACTACGATCCATTCGATCCGTTCAATCAGGTCTTTTCTGCGGGTGCTTCCTGCTCTTCCGCTCCGTGGAGCACCTGCTCCAGTTCGAGTCCGGTCATACGCTTGATCCCATTGATGAGCTTAAACAGCGCCACCATCATTATTGCCATACTTGGCACCGCGATGACAACCCAGCTCCAACGCATCATTTTGCTGACTTCCGCGTTAAAGGCATCCGTGCCGCTGGGGCTCACCACCATCCAGCTGGCGAGCACGTAGTTCAGGATGGCACTCAGCAAAAAAGAACCCGCCAACAGCCAGGTGCAGAACTTGAGCAGCTGTTCGAACTCCTGCTCGGCATTGTTCTCCTTCAAGGCTGCCTGCACGCGCTCCACGTTCATGACTTCCGGATTGCAAAGGAGCGTCCGCACCAGGGGGTAGGGCGTCTTTAGGGAGAGGACGACGGCAATCCCCAGCAGCAGTGGGATGCCCGCCTCCTTGATAGCAAACCACTGTGTCGGGATGCTCAGGATGCCGATGCCCCCGGTCAGCAGCACGCTGATCAGGCCGATGATGGAAAAGATGTTATACTTGGAGCGCTTAAAATAGTCGTAGATGAAATAACAGACTGGAAATGCGACCGCGATCAGCAGCACCCCGACCGCCACATTCTCAAAGTAAGGCTCCAGATACCCGCCAAACCAGGCCCGGCCCTTGTCCAAAATCACAATGGGCACGAGGATATTAAAGCCGAGGTTCAGGAAGATGTTCTCCCGCTTCGGCGGCGTGGAATTTTTACTGCTACTGGGTTGCTGTTCGGGCATGAATTCGCCTAACCTTCCCAGCTCTATGTCGAATGCAAGCTCTATCCGCTGTCTTATCACCGCCGGGCCGACCCGTGAATTTATCGATCCGGTGCGCTTTATTAGTAACCCGTCCACTGGCAAAATGGGCTTTGCGCTGGCTGAGGCCGCCGTGGACGCGGGCTGGACTGTGGATCTGGTGGCTGGCCCCGTCGGCCTCGAAGAGCCGGATGGCGCCATCCTCTATCCGGTGGTGACTGCGGAGGAGATGTATCATCAGGTGGATGCGCTCTTCGATGCCTGCGACATTTTGATCATGACCGCGGCGGTGAGCGATTTCCGCCCCATAAAAAGTTTCGACCGAAAGCAAAAAAAAGAGGATGCCAGCCTGACCATCGAGTGTGAGCGCACCATCGACATCCTGAAAACGGTAACCGAGAGAAAGGTGCATCAGACTGTCGTCGGCTTTGCCGCCGAGACCAATGATGTCGAGAGTTACGCCCGCCAAAAACTGGAGTCCAAACGCCTCGACTGGATCGTGGCCAACGAGGTGGGCACCTCCGGTGCCGGGTTTGCCGCGGATACCAATGAGGTGCTGCTGATTGGCGCGGACGGCTCCTTCAAGCAGATCGGGCCAGCCAGCAAGAACGCCATCGCCATCGAGCTAATCAGCGTTTTTGCCCAGCGCTGACTTAATTTTGCCGCCGTTGCGCGGCTCGCGGGGACGCTCGCCCTCCCTTTCTAGAAACCTTGCTTGATCTTCCCGCCAAAACATCGGCGGGGCGTTTTCGAAACCCCACCACTTTCAATCGTGCCCCGCTAGCTTTTCCCAGCAAAAGTTTAGCTCGCCACCCGCCCACATTGCCGCAAACTTCACAGCTGTAACTATGAGGCATGGCCTCAATCCACTAACTACAACGAAAGAATACACTATGGCAGAAGAAGCAAAAGGACTAAGCAAACCCGTAAAACTCAAAGCCGATTTGGCCTCTTTTCTGGGAGCTACCGAGCTTCCGCGAACGGAAATCACCAAAAAGCTCTGGGACTATATCAAAGGTCAGGGCCTGCAAACCAAGACCGAGAATGGTGCCCCCGAAAACGCCGGGAAATATATCGTGGCCGACGCGAAGCTGTTGCCGATCTTCCGCAACACCTTCTCGACCAGCAAGTCGGGCAAGGTGACGGACCTGCGTAACTTGCAAGCAGGACAAACCATCAACATGATGCAAATGGCCGCTGTCGTCGGCTCCAACGTCGAGTAAGCAGCGATTGAAGCGAGCACTTTTCAAAACGGCTGTCCCTCGCGGGCAGCCGTTTTTTATTTTTCCGCGCGGTGAGGCCCTGATTCTTGTTGTGCGCAATAAGCGAATGTTCGCACGGCGCAATAAGCGAATATTTGCTCGCACAATAGGGTGAGGACAATGCCGCCGTTCGCGTCGTGTTACCTGAAAACGTCCCGCGCAAAGACACTTAAACTTCCTCTCCCAAGTCCTCGTAGAACGCGGCGAAGGCCGACCACATGTAGGTCATCGACCAAAGCAGCCCGATGCCAAAGGCGAGCATTCCGAGGAAGTGCCAACCGATGAAGCTTAGGCCCAGCATAAAGAACTTAACCTTGCGGCCCACCATCATTTCCGTGCTGCGCTTGATGGCACCCAGGATGCCGAGTTCGGGATAATCATTGGCAATATAGTAAACCAGCGCGTAGCGAAGATACATGTAAAAGCTGGCGAACAGCGCAGAGAAGATGGCGATAAGAATCCCCGCTGCGAAAAGCGCACTCTCTTCCGGCACGGTATTGTTGCTGTAAGCCAGAAAGATTATTATACCGCCGGGGATAGCCGCCGCCAGCGCAGATAGCGTAATCATTATGGTGGTGACAAAATAGATTCCCAGGCCTTCCACGAAGCGGGAAAATCCGCTGAACAAGGTGCCCACTTCGACCGGTTCCCTGCGGTGCAAGCCCACAAAGTAGGCCATCAGCCCCAGCGTAAGGGGCCCCGTGATTACCCATTGTGCGATTTGCCCTAAAATCGGGATGATGACGCCAATCTGTAGTAGGAACACGTAAAGAAAAAAGACCAGCACCGCGATGCCCCAATTCCCGGCGAGGACCTCGCGGCCCATCAGCCTGAGTTGCGCATTCGGGGTCTGCCCGCCTGTGCCGCGGTTGCCCGTTCGTCGTGCCGTCTGACTCAGCTCATCATGCAGGCCCCGGGTGCCGCGCTTCAAATTGGGGAAACTATCTGCCAGCGGTGCCCAGTCCGCCATGCCTTCCCGCCAAACCAGGTTATGGGCCTGGATGATGCCTCGTTGGTAAAGGGCCAACAGCTCCTCCTCGGAAACAGGGCCGTTTTGCGTGTTATCTTTTTCGTAATACCACAGCATTGGTTTAATCATCGTTCAGGATTGTTATTGTGCGGCCCGGACCGCGGGGCTTTCACGGGATCAAATCGTCCGGCTGACTTGGAAGACGCTGGTTACGATGCCGAGGGCGATCAGCGTGACGAGGATGAAGGCGGCGGCGAGGGCGCCGGTTGAGACGATGTTGGTTAGAATACCCAGGCGCTGCGTCAGTTCATCGCGAAAGCCATTGGTGACTTCATTCATACTTTTCCCCAAGTTGCCGGTGTCTTCGCCGACGGTGAGAATATCCACCGCGATATCAGGCATGAATCCGTTGCGGCGAAAAGCCTGAGCGATCGATAGACCTTCGTTGACTTCGCTGCGGGCGGCATGAAAACGCGCGCGCAGTTCGAGATTATTTACAGTGCGCTCGGTTAGTTGCAGGGTCTCGGTGGTGTGGATGCCGCTTTCCAGCAGCGTGGCAATCAAGCTGCCAGACTGGAAGAGGTCGGAGTAATAAAATATTTTACCGACCATCGGTAAGCGCAGCAACCAGCGGTCGGTTTTCTTGCGGCCCGCTTCGCTGCGCCTCCATTGCTTGATGCCGATTGTGGCAAGGACCACCGCGATGATGATGAAAGGACCACCCTTGGTGAGCATGGCTGATCCGTCGATCAGCAGACGTGCGCTCCAGGTCAATTCACCCCCCAGGCGATTGAGCATCCCTTGAATTTGGGGTAAGAGCACGGTGACAAAGAGAATCACCACCGCCACCGCCACCATGCAGATGAAGGCGGGGTAGGCCATACTGGCCAGCATCTTCTTGCGAATGGCTTGTTTTTCTTCGAGGTGTTCAATCACCTTGCGCAGAATAGGTGCCAGGCTGCCAGTGGCTTCACCGGCTTCAATGACGTAACTGACTGAGCCGGAAAAATACTTTGGTTGACGGGCCATCGCGCCTGCCAGGGTGGCCCCCTCGCTCAAGTCGCGCCAGAGTGTCGTGGCCAGGGACTTCTGCTCCTTTTCGCTCAGGCGCTGACTGAGAATACGGATCGAGTCACCTGCCGGCAGGCCCGAGCCATGCAGTTCCAATAGCCGCTTCATCACCGCCAGCCCGACGTGCTCCCGCTTGGCACTCCCGGAGCGTGGCGCGGCAAGATTCTGTGCATCGACGCCCTTGTTCCCGCTCAGTGCTTTAAATTTCTCCCCTAGCTTGCTCAAGGCCGAGAGCGATTCTTTACCGACCTCGCGAATGGTGACAGGACTCAATCCCTGCGCCTGTAGACGGCGCATTGCCGCCCGACGCTCTGGCGCTTCGATTTGGCCGCCGAGGACGACGCCATCCGAATTGCGCGCTTTATATTCAAACATTGCCATCTTTTGCAATCCATTGCCCTGCCGATGAGGATGAGTCGATATTTATCGTTCCAGTCGAGGAATCAATCATGGAATTGTTTGTGTGGAACAAAATCAGTCGACACAGAACGGTATTTCAGGAATAGATGGATACTCGATGCTACGGTTTCTAAACAGCCTTATTTTCCTGCCTTGCCTTGCTTGTTTGGCTGCGGATGAGGAGAACCACCTCCCGATCCCGGCGGAAATCGACGAAGCGCTGCGGGCCGAGCCGATGCCGGAACTCGGGGACACCAGGGTGGAGAGGATTTTGATGCGCTACTACGCGGAGGGAATCGGAGGCACCGAGAACTGGGGCGGGGTCGAGAGGGTGAATGTGATCGGCCAGCTCCGAACCGAGGAAACAGAGCTGCGGGTAAACGCTTTTCACAAGAAGCCGAATTTTACCAGAATCAGCCTTTCCCCGCAGTCGCGGCTGAATGAGTTGATTCTCGCCTATGATGGCAAGCTTGCTTGGATGCAGCAAGGTCGCGACGGTGTGCCCGAGCCGATGGGTGAGGCGGAAGCCCGGCGTTTCATTCACAACTCAGAGTTTGGCAACTACCTGCTGCACCCATTTGCCACGGGGAAACGTATCCGCTTGGTCGACACAGTGCCCGTAGAGGGAACTATTTGCCACCAGATCCGGGTTGAGCTCGATAGCGGGTTTCAGGTGGATTATTTTATCGATATTCGCAGCTATCTGGAAATCAAGATCGTGAATACCGATTTGCGCGACGGTTCCTCCAGTAGTGATCTTTACAAAGACTATGATCGCGTGGGTGGCATGCCGATCGCCAAAAGAGTGGAAAGCTACGTGGATGGCAAATGGGTCAGTACCCTTTTGCTGGATGAGGTAAGGGTGAACTCCGGCGTGATGCCTTGGATGTTTGAAATGCCGGATTGAGCATCAATCAGGGTTGATTGTGGGGACTAAGAATTTTAAACAAACGGCAAAATGAAATATTTGAGAAATTTGAGCCCGGAAAAAATCCTTCTGGCGGGAGTCGCACTGCTTTTTTGTTTGGCGGTGTCCACGCAGCATCTAGCGGCAAACGAGGAGGTTACGGAAGGCGAACGAGTGGCAACGGTCGACCCGATGGATACGGACGGGCTCGATGGCAGGCTCGCCAGAGTTCTGGAGCGCTATTACGCGCGGACATTCGGTGGTCCGGATAACTGGGGCAAGCTGCAGAGTGTTATTTTTGAGGGCACGCTGCATCTGCCGCAGGGTTCGGTCCGCTTTTCCGCGTATAAAAGGAAGCCCGACTTGTCCAAGGTGATTCTGCATCGTCGGCATGGGGGACGGATCGTGATGGCTTATGACGGGAATGATGCCTGGCAGGCGAGTCCGTCAGTCTCCGATGGCCGCCCGACCAGCATGGAAGCCGACGAGGCAAAGAATTTTATCCGTGACGCTCCTATTGGCGGGCATCTCCTCTATCCAATGATGCCGGGCAAGCAGATCAAATTGCTGGGCATCGTCAAAGTCGATGAGCGTGACTGCCTGGAGCTTGAAGTGACCTTGCCCAACGGGCAGCGCATCCGCTCGGCGATCGACATTACGGAGCACGTCGAGCGGCGGCAAATCACGATCAACAACGTAAACGGCAAGGAAGAGCACAACATCTACCGCGATTTCCGTACCATTGGTGGGGTGCGTTTCCCGTTTAGTAGCGTCATGGAGTCTGAAGGGGAAGAGCTGCACCGGATCGAGATGTCCGATATCCGTATCAATGCTGGCTTATTTGCCTCGATGTTTCATCGATCCTCCGAGGGCGACTTTGCTGAGCCGGAGGTGGAGGCGGACAGCCCGAGCACGGCTTTTGATGCCGAGGCGGAAATACCGGGCACCATCGACACACAAGATAGCATCGAAATTCCAGGCACCACCGAGATTCCGGGTGCTAGCGGCTTCGGGGAGACCCCCTTCGGGGAAAGTGCATTTCCGGATCTCGAATTTTAATCGATGCTGCCGACTCTTCGTGAGCTGCTAGTGGAACCGCACTAGCCGGAATGGCAGTTAAGCGCTTCTCTCGTAGTGGCGCGCTTCAGCCGCCGCGCCGACGCTTGCCTGGTCTTGCGAGCGATGCGGTGGCTGAAGCTCACCGCTGCGGGTGCTGATCGAACTCAACGACTCTTA
>PXBU01000333.1 GCA_003566795.1 Puniceicoccaceae bacterium
AGTTTCCTGCTTCCTGCAGTTTTTGCTCTTTAAGCGCTTTCAGAAATTCGGTCAGAGTTGTTTTTCCGGTTCCATTTTCACCAAAAATGAGATTGATCTCTCCAAAATCCGGGCAGTCAGGGTCTGTTGAAAAGTTCTTCAACCCTTTATAGGCATCGATCCAGTTTATTTTATGTATTTTTCGCATCTTAAACCTCCAGTCAACCATCCGGTGAACTTGATTTGCTGCAGGTGTACTTTTACTTGCATTATAGCATTCAATAAAGTTTTTGTCACAGGACAAGGTGACGTTTCCAAGAACGTTCATTTGACTTCTACATTGAATTACCATTGCTTCTCCATTTTTGGTATACTCTATACATACTATCATCTTCTGTCTTTTGGATCGGAGATGCGGTGATCTGCACGATTGCTGCAATGAGAAATGCTTACATTTCTGTGAAAGAGAGGTTACTGACATGTCAACAAAAACCCCGCCAACCATCAATGCCGTCTACCTGCCGGAAGGATTTCTGATAGAGGAAGTCTCCGTCCAGATGGAGGAACCTTTGCAGCAATGGATAGAGGCTTTTGGAAAAGACCGGTATCAGGCGCTGTATCGGCTGGGTTTTTTAAAAAAAGAATCCTGGTTTTCTCCTTCCCTGACCTACCTTCATCACATTGCCGAAAACCTGATCAAGTCGCTGAGTCATCAGCCAGACATTGAGCTAAGCCGGGAAGAAGTTCAGGTTGTCTTGCTTCAGGAGCAGGTGGAGCGCCTGAAAAATGAAGTTCCCTTTGTGATTGGCATGGAGTATGTGGATTATCATTGGATTTCCTGGCTCTGGAAGAGGCTGTTAGCCGTATTCACAGCCGAAATCAAAGATTACGACGGAACCGTGGCCCGGTACTTTGCTGAATATAGTTCGAACATTAATGTAGTGGACGGATTTTCTTTCATCTGGTAGAGAATCAGTCAGGAGATAAACCTTTTGCTTTTATGGCTACCTACTCTACCAAGCCTGTGAAAAGCAAAAAAGCCTTGCACACCCCTTTGAAAAATGCTCTGAAAGAATTTGACGAAGACGAAAAAAAGCTTCTATCCCTGATTTCCACGGTGATTAAGGCGGCGGAGCAAAGCCCTTTTATATCGGAACTGCTGGAAAGCGGCGAACTGTTTTCTCCACTAAAACTGACGGCGGACGAAGCTTATACAATGCTACAAGAGATCCCGCTTTACGAGGAAGCCGGAATCATGTGTCGTGTCCCGGACTGGTGGCGTAAAAAGAGCAATTCGCTTCGGGTCTCCATCACTCTGGGAGAAAAAAAACCTTCCCGCATAGGGCTGGAAGCGCTGATCGATTTCACTCCGACATTGATGCTCGGGGATGAAACCATCACAGAAAAAGAAGTGAGAGACCTGTTAGAAACGACAGAAAGACTGTTGCGATACAAGGGCAAGTGGGTGGAAGTCGATCGAAAGAAACTGGAAGCGGCTCTTGAAGCTTTTGAGAAAGTAAAAATACTTGCTCCCGAAACAGGGTTAACCCTTAGGGAGGCTCTGCGGATGGAACTGCATCCAAACCAGCTGCCGGATGTATCGGTGGATGAAATTGATCTCTCCGTCAGCAATGGGCAGTGGCTCCGATCCATACGAGAGCATCTTACGCATCCGGAGAGCATTCCCCGGAAAAAACGGCCATCCTCCTTTTGTGCTGTCCTGCGCGAATATCAGGAGCAGGGCTATCACTGGCTTAACCAGATGGCCTCCCTGGGACTTGGCGCCTGCCTGGCGGACGACATGGGCCTGGGAAAAACTGTTCAGATGATTGCCTTCCTGGAACAACGCAGAATCAGCCAGGGGGGATCTGCCTTGCTGATTGTACCGGCATCGCTGATTGGCAACTGGCAGAAAGAAATCGAAAGATTTGCCCCGGAAATGCCCTGGCAAATTCTCCATACAAGCAGCGCTGCCAAGCCCGGTTCTGTTCAAATCGAAGAAAATGCCTTTCTCTACATCACGACCTATGGCATGACATCCCGACTGGAAGCATTACGTGAACGGCAATGGGATTACCTGATTATTGATGAAGCCCAGGCCATTAAGAATCCAGGCACGAAACAGACAAAAGCTGTCAAAGCCATTCCATCAAAAAACCGGATCGCCTTGACAGGCACTCCCATTGAAAACAAGCTGGGTGATTTATGGTCGCTTTTTGACTTTCTGAATCAGGGATTGTTGGGTACGACAAAAGAATTTAAATCCTTTACCAAAAAGCTTTCCCAGGAAACCACGGGCTATGCCCGGCTTCGGAGAATCATTCAGCCTTTTATGCTGAGGCGCCTGAAAACGGATAAACGGATCATTGCTGACCTGCCGGACAAAATGGAAATGAACGCCTATACCACCCTGTCAAAGCAACAAGTGATGTTATACCAGCAACTGGTGCAGCAGATCTCCAAAAAACTGTCAGAAGTGGAAGGAATCGAACGGAAAGGTTTGGTGCTGTCCAGTATCATGAAGTTCAAGCAGATCTGCAATCATCCTGATCAATACCTGGGCAAAGAGATCTTTAAACCCGATCACAGCGGAAAGTTTCAGCAGTTGAAAGATATTTGCGAAACCATCTACGAAAAAAGAGAGCGGGTGCTGGTATTTACCCAGTTTAAGGAAATGACGGAACCACTTTCAGCCTATTTGGCAGAAATATTTTCCCGGGAGGGCCTCGTCCTGCATGGAGGGACGCCGGTAAAACGTCGCAGCGAAATGGTGGAACAATTTAATGGGGAGGCCTATATTCCGTATTTGGTCATGTCACTAAAAGCTGGCGGCGTCGGATTGAACCTCACCGGTGCCAACCATGTGATTCATTTTGACAGGTGGTGGAACCCTGCCGTTGAAAATCAGGCAACAGACAGAGCCTTTCGCATTGGGCAGCAAAAAAATGTGATGGTGCATCGATTTGTGACGAAAGGCACCATTGAAGAGAAAATCGATGCCATGCTTGAAGACAAAAAACAGCTTTCAGGGGACTTGCTGGAAAGCGGTGACGAAAAATGGATTACGGAATACTCGAACCAGGAACTGGTCAATCTGTTTACGTTGGGGAGTGATGAATGATGAGTTTTGACCGATTCAATCGATATGGCGGCTATTCGTCCGCCGAATCAGCAACGGTAAGGAAACAAAAGGCCAGTGCCAGCATCCAAAAAATGAAAAAGAAAAATCCTGACATTGAACCCATTATTATTGAAGGCAGGGCATTGGCAAAATCATGGTGGGGAAAGGCCTGGAATAAGAACTTGGAAAGCTATTCCGATTACAGAAACCGGATCGGAAGAGGCAAAAGCTACGTGCGCAGTGGTTCCGTGATTGACCTGAAGCTTCAACCGGGGCAGGTAACGGCACTGGTGCAGGGGAGTCGTGCCAAACCTTACGAAGTGAAGATCGGTATTGATCCTTTGTCCAAAAAGAATTGGGAAGAGGTAACAGCACGGTGCAATCACCGGGTGGATTCCCTGCAGCAGTTGGTGGAAGGCTCTTTTCCTGAAGCGCTGGCAGGGCTTTTTACAGACCACAAGTACGGCTTGTTTCCCTCTCCCGGAGAGATTCATTTTCAATGCAGCTGCCCGGACTGGGCCAGCATGTGCAAGCATGTGGCAGCAACGTTGTATGGGGTGGGAGCCAGGCTGGACTCCAATCCTCAACTTTTCTTTGAACTGAGAGGGCTGGAAGGAAAGGCCCTGGTCCGAAAATCCATGGAGCAAAAATTGGAAAGCATGTTGAAAAATGCTGGGAAGAAAAGCCATCGTCAGCTTCCGGAAAAGGATATCTCCCGGATTTTTGGATTATAGGCCTCTTTCATCCGGGAAGGACAAGCTTTGCATCGTCCCTTTTCTAACTGTATGTTTCACATTACTTCAGCCGATAGGTTTCAGGACGAGTCACCTCCGTCCCGACTTGTCCTCTAGGGCAAACAGACAAGTCTCTGTCCCTTTGTCTGTGTCGTTGACATTTCTCTTGCTTTTTTTAGTTTCAATGTTGGAAAACGAATAATAATAGGGTATGTAAGTATGGATACAACCATACACTTGCCAGGAGGTGGTGAAACCTAATGAGCGATAATGAGCAAAAAATAATGAAAGTTGAGCTGGTGGCTTTGAAGGTTAGTGATTTAAGCAACTCCATAGCTTTTTATGAAGAGGTGATTGGGCTAAAAGTGCGGAAAAGGGAACAGGGCCGTGTTTTTTTATCAGCAGACGGTGTAAATGGTATTTTAGTTCTTCGCC
>PXBU01000184.1 GCA_003566795.1 Puniceicoccaceae bacterium
TGTAGGCGGATTATCCAAATAGGCAGACACGGTCGATTTTTCTAAACCGAAATGGTCGTCTGGCAAGCTTTCAAGCTATATTCGGCTCAGACGTAGCGGTGTGCTTCAGCCACCGTGGCACGATGGCGCAACCCCAGGCGTGGCACCAGGCGTATATTGTGGCGGCTGAAGCGCGCCACTACGACGTCGGCAGGCGTTCATTAACTGTCAATCCTACTGGGCGATCCGCCGCACCACCTCTGCCGCGAGAAAAAATCCGACCGTGCCGGTCACAAACGTGGCCGAGCCGAACCCGGCATCGCAATTCAGGCGGTAGTCGGTGCCGGGCTCGCGCTCGCAGGCGACGGTGCCGTCCGCCTGCGGGAAGACCGGCAGCTCATCGGAGTAAACGCAGTCGATCTTGAATTTCTGCCGGGTGAGTTTCGGAAAGCCATAGTCGCGGCGCAGCCGTTTGCGCACTTGCAGCAGCAGCGGGTCGTTGATGGTGCGGGAGAGATCCTGCAGCTTGATGCGCGAAGGATCGATGCAACCACCCGCACCGCCGCAGGTGATCAGCCGCAGGCCACGCTTCCGCGCTTCCGCAATCAGTAGGCACTTGTGCTTGGTGGCATCGATTGCGTCGACAATGGTGTCGTATTCGGTCGCCAACAGGCGCTCCATGGTAGCCTCGGTAAAAAAGACCTCTTCACAGGTGACCCGACAGTCCGGGGCAATCTTGCCGACTCGCTCGGCCAGCACGGCAGCCTTGCCCCGCCCAACGGTGCCGTCCATCGCATGAATCTGGCGGTTCACATTGCTGAGGCAAACTTCGTCCATGTCCACCACCGTCAAGGCCCCGATCCCGGAGCGGGCCAGGGCTTCAACCACCCAGGAGCCGACACCCCCGAGCCCGATGACGCAGACATGCGCCGCGCGAATACGATCCAGCCCCTCGACTCCGTAGAGTCGACCAATCGCGCTAAAACGTGTTTCGTAGTCGGACATAGTAGGGAATGCGGAACAGATTAAGTCGGCTGACTATCCTTCTGTGGCGTCTCGGGCCCAATGTAAACGGAAACATTCGCCTGGAAGATTTGTTCACCAGAAGCCCAAAGAATTCCCTTCACTCGCCCGCAAGGATGCGCCACGCTAGCAAGATGCCAAGTTTACAAGATATCGTCGCCTTTTGTGATGCCCGCACGCGCCGCGCAGAGATCCCTGATTTCGGCGGGGCCTACAATGGTTTACAGGTGGAGAACAACGGAGAGGTCACCAAAATCGGCGCAGCCGTCGATGCGGGCCAGCGTCCATTTGAGGCCGCGATTGCGCGGGACATCGATTTCCTCATCTGTCATCACGGCCTTTTCTGGTCGGCTCCCGTCCCGATCACCGGCGGCAGCTACCAGAAAATCAAAACCTTACTGGACGGCAATTTGGCTGTTTACGGAGCGCACCTGCCGCTCGACGCCCATCCGGAAATCGGCAACAACGCGCTGTTAGCCAAAGCACTCGGCTTGGAGGGCGTCGGCAGCTTCCTGGCCTACGAGGGCAATGACATCGCGACGATTGCCGCAGGCCCCGCAGGCGGACGGCAGGCACTGCGCGAAAAGCTGGCAGCACTCTTCCCGGAAACTTACCAGGGCATTGAATACGGCAGCGACCAGCCGGAGCGAATCGGCATCCTCACCGGCAGCGGCCAGAGCGCGGTGCCCGAATTGCGGGCCAACGGGATCGACACCCTCATCACCGGCGAGCTGCGCCAGCATCACTTCAACATGGCTCAGGAACTCAGGCTCAACCTCTACCCCTGCGGCCACTACGCGACTGAGGTTTTTGGCGTGAAGGCGCTCGCCGCTGAAGTCGCCGAAAAATTCGGACTGGAATGGGAATTTATCCAGCAGCCCTGCCTGCTGTGAGACGGCTGTTGGGAATGGAGGGTCACATAACACGCCGCGCCAGAGCTCACCGAACGGGCATCCCGCGCGCGGCGTTGCCAATTCGGAAAAGATGGTTAAGGTTCGTCCTATGAAAATTCGTCTTCTCGCCCTGCTTTCCCCGATGTTGCTGTTGCTCGGTTGCGTCAGCCCAACCAGCTATGACTTTGATCACGCGGCCCTCGGCGAGATGACCGCCTACCGGACCTTTGCCCTGGATAGTCGGGACGCGCGCGGCGAGCATCAGGATGTGGTGCTCAGCCCGATCGTGGATCGGCGCCTTGAGCGAGCGATCGAACGCGAACTGCTGGAAAAAGGCTTTGAAAAAACCAGCGCCGCGCCCGACTTCCGTGTCAGTTTCAACACGGTGACGCGGACCCGCACCCGCGTGAGCGAATTTGGGCAGCCAGCCTTTCGGGGGCACCCTTTCTACGGTTATCGCAGCCGCCAGTTCGATATTGATGAGTATGAGGAAGGCACTTTTCTGATCAATATTGTGGATACCGCGAGCGGGCAGCTGGTCTGGCGCGGGGCTTACATGCAGCGGCTCGGCTGGAGCGCCCCCGACGAGGCGGAAGCGCAAAAGATCGTCCACGCCATCCTGAAAGACTTCCCGCCGAGCGGATAATTCCAAAATGATGCGCTGAACCGTTAATGGACGTCAATTCAGGCATTTTTGCCTTCCACCCTAAACCCGCAACGTCCAACCTCCCAGCCTTTACACCTTCCACCTTCCCACCTTCATCATGCTTGTTCATACTGTATTCTTCTGGCTGAAAAAAGATCTCAGCGCCGATCAGGTCGCCGAATTCCACATCGGCGTTGAGAGCCTCAGAGGCATTCGCAGTGCCGAGGCGGTCTATGTCGGCACCCCGGCCGACCCCCCACAGCGTCCGGTGATTGATAATACCTACGATGTTTGCCTGACCGTGATCCTGCAGGATCTCCCCGCGCATGATCGGTATCAGGACGACCCCTTGCACCAGGCCTTCATTGGGAACTTTAAAGACTATTGGGAGGCCGTTAAGATCTACGACGCGGACTAGCATGTCATCTAATCAGTTTTTCGTCAGAATATCTCGTAGCGACTGGCTTTATGCCAGGATAGAGCCCTTACGCATGGCGAGCCCATTCGAATCGAGGGATAAAGGGGCTTCACGCAGTTACGCCCGCTCAAGACCCTCTCGCTACAAAAAATAAAACTTACTGATCGTCCACTAGCATGTCACTGGAGACACTCCTGACGCAACTCGCTGAGACCTCCTGGATGGAGTGGCTGGGCATGACGACCGGCATCGTCGGGGTCTGGCTCAGCATTAAGGAAAAAGTAGCCGCCTGGCTCTTCTTCATCGCTTGCTACGTTTGCTACGTTTACATCAGCCATCAGTTCGGGCTGCATGCTTTTATGGTGATGAATGTAGCCTTCATTGGCATTTCGATCTACGGTTTTTGGAAGTGGTCCCGCAACCGCCACGGGTCGATTGCCCAACTCCCGATCACCCGCACGAAGCCAAGGCATTGGCCGCTGGTGGGGCTCTTTCTGTTGCTGGGCACCCTCGGTGTTGGCGCGTGGCTCAGCTCGTGGGAGGAAGCCAGCCTGCCCTACCTGGATGCTTTTGCGGCCTGTTGCGGGTTCGCCGCGCAATGGATGTTGAGCCGCAAACACATCGAGACCTGGATCTTTTGGATCATTTCCGACTTGGTGTATATCGCTATCTTCATCATAAGTCCGTCCTGGCCGAGCGTGATCCTCTTCAGCGTCTTTATCGTGCTGGCAATAAAAGGCTGGCTCGAATGGCAGGCGGGTTTTAGCAAGAATGCATGCTCCGAATCGTAATCACAGGTGCTGAGTGCACCGGCAAGACTACCCTGACCAAGGCATTGTCGGGTTATTATGGTGAACCCTGGACGGTCGAGTTTGTTCGCGAATACGCAGCGCAACAGGACCGGGAGCTCACGCAGGAGGATCTCGACCCAATCGCACGGGGGCAACTCGCGAGCGAAGACCATGCCCTCGACCGGGCAAAGCGGCTCATCTTACACGATACCAATTTGCTCTCCTCGATTCTCTACGCCAATCACTACTACGGCGCACAGCTGGATTGGGTCAATGAGTCCTTCCTGAGGCGCGACTACGCGCTCTACCTGCTATGCACGCCCGAGGGTATCGACTGGCAGGCGGACCCTGGTCAGCGCGAGAGCCCAGCGGCCCGCGACGAGCTACACGGGAAGTTCCTGCAGAGTATGCAGGAATTGAACTTGCCCCATGTGCCATTGACCGGGCCGCCGACCGCCCGCTTCGGCGAGGCCGTGCAAGCGATTGATGGCCTGTTAA
>PXBU01000373.1 GCA_003566795.1 Puniceicoccaceae bacterium
CTTTGACCACGGAAAAGACCGGCACATCGCTGGGTCCATCGGCGGTGTAGATCATGCGGTCGATCGGGATGCGGCGATCGACGCGCCGCATGAAGGCATTCACATCGATGTTGGGATTCTTATTGGTCCCTTTGTTAATCTCGAAAATGAAGCGTGTTTTAATGGTATTATCGACAATGGAGCCGATTTGACTGATTTCGAATTCCAGCGCGAGTGGCAGTTCATCCTGTCGGGAATAAAACGGCGGCACGGGGGCCTCGATGAATTCGCAGCCGAAAATACCATCGACATGCTCCGCGATCTGGCTGCCGCGAATCATTTCTGCCAGCCCGGTGCTGATGATGTAGTGCTCCAGCGCAATGTTGTGCTTGCGATACTCCGGCCGCGATTGGACCAATATTTTCAACTGCTCGAAGAGGTCCGGCAGTCCCGGGTAGAACGTCAGCTCGCCGCCCAGTTCGCGCAGTCTGGCATTGGTTAAACCCTTGAGCGGGCCGTTTTTGACGTAACTGAGCAAGTGATTCAGATAGACGGTATCCTGCGAGACGCGGGTCCCCCGCTGGGCGTAGATCTCGGGCAGACCGTTGACCTCTTCCCAAAACTGCGCCTCGTCCACGCCGTAGGCATTAAAGATCGGCGTTTGCATGTAGCCGGAGAGGAGAGTCTTATCGAAGTCCCAGACGCAGGCGACGATGTTTTGGCGGTGGAGGTTTTTGTCAGTCATTACGGAGAGTGCAGAGATTTGGAGAGTTAAGCGAGTCGGGGGTTTACTGTAAACTTTTAAAGGGTTTAGCGTAAGACCGGCATAAGTGGGTGTCATTCAGGCCAGACCCTTCACTAGACGCGGAAGATCGCGCCCAGTTTTTTGCCCAGTATCAAGCTGGCACCGATGATAGTGACACCGAGGAACACCATCGCCCAGACACCGAGCGCCGAGGCAATGAAACGTCCATCGCCCAGCAGTTGATACAGTTCGTAAATTGCTTTGGTGATGGGGAAATCGGCCTGTCGCTGCGCCAGGATGAGCGAGTCCGACACCTCCAGCATGGCGAAGGAGAATGCCAACAAGCCGCCTGCGATCAGATTGGCCACGATCAGCGGCAGGGTAATTTTGCGTAGTGTTCTGAAGGGGGGACAGCCCAGGTTTTGGGCAGCCTCCTCCAGGGTGACACTGGTCTGCTGAAAACCGGCGGCAGCGGCGCGGACCACATAGGGCAAACGCCTGACGGCGTAGGCGATCACCAGAATCAAAGTCGGATCCACTGCGGGGTTCATAAAGCCAAAGAGTTTGCCCTCCTGAGTCATGGCCAAATAGCCGAACGCCAGCACCAAGCCCGGCACCGCCAGCGGCAGCATCGCCATCGCGTCCAGAATCTGCCGCCCGAAGAGTCGCGTCCTAACCACCACATAGGCGATGGCGATGCCGAGAACAATATCCAGCAGCGTCGCCAACGAGGCGTATTTCAAACTATTGCGGATCGAGGGCAGTGTTAAATTGTGCCCCAGCGCGTCGTTAAAGTGCTCGATGGTGAAATCGGCGGGGAGCACCGTCTGATACCAATCGTTGGAGAAGGCGACCAGAATGACCCCCATGTGCGGCAGCGTGGCCAGCAGCATGACACCAGCAAAAGCACCGGTGCAGCATAGTGCAGGCAGCAGCGGGATCCGCCGCGGACCGCCCTGGCTGGTGGCCTTGGCCATCATCGCGTGTTGGTTGCGTCCGAACAATAGCTTACTGGTCGCATACATGATAACGGTGCTCACCAGCAGCACTGCCACCAAGGCAAAGGGGAAAGGATTACCCCCTATGTCCATGATGCCGTAGAAAATTTGCACCGAGGTGACCCGCCCGTAGTCAAACATCAAGGGGACGCCGAGCTCAGTGAAGGCCCAGATAAAAACGATCGTCCCGCCGGCGAAGAGGCCCGGCATGATCAACGGCAGGGTAATTTTTCGAAATTTACGGAAACCGGTGCAGCCGAGATTCTCCGCCGCCTCCTCCATGGCCGGATCCACATTGGCTAAGGCCGCCACCAAATTCAGGTAGATAATCGGATACAGGTGGAGCGCATTCATGATGATCACCCCGACCAATCGACTCTCCCCCAGCCAGTCGATGGGGCTGCTGGCACAGACCAGGCCCATCCCCTCCAGCAAGGCGTTGAGTGCTCCCTGCTGCCCCAGAATCTGCTTGACGCCAATGGCGCCCACAAAAGGCGGCAGGATCAGCGGAATCAAGATACCAGCTGTCAACAGACTCTTGCCGGGAAAGTAATAACGGTCCGCCATAAAGGCCAGCGGCATCGCGATCAGGATCGCCAGCGCAGTGCTGAACACCCCCATCAATAGGGAGTTCCACAAGCCTTCCAGATAGATCGGATTACGGAAGACCTCTAGAATGTAGAGGAAGGTAAACTGGCCGTCCGCCGTAAAAAAGGCCCCGCGAATGGTCTCACCTATTGGCCATAGGAAAAAGAAGAAGAAGAACAGGCTGGTGAAAAAGAAAACAAGGATGGCGGGTGTGCGGGACATGGTGCGGGTCAAATGCTACGGTTCTTATTTACCTGCTCGTGCCAGTCGGCGAGCTTCGCGGTATCGGCTGCGGAAGTGATCGCCCAGCTCGCGCGCCAGACGCACTTCATCCAGCCGGTCGGAGGAGGACAAGGCCGGACGAATCGTCTCGAAGGCCGCCTGGTAAGTCACCGGGCTCAAGTCAAAGAATGCCTCCGTCGCCTGGGGCGGAAAATCAGCCTCAATCAACGCTTGCCAGGCCGCTTGCAGCTCGTCGTGCGGGTCGAGGCACATCACCCGGATGATAAAGCCCATCGAGCGAAAAAGCGGGCCGGTCCACTCCGGACGATACACAAAGTCCGCCGCATCGCGATAGGGATTCACCGTCGGGTCTGAAAGGTGCGGCAGGTGCTCCGGCTCGTAGGCCTCCTTCCGCACGGGTGGCCGTCGCAGCGCGTAGCGGACCGGTCCGCCGGGCTCCCCGACGCGGTAGTTCCACAGCTTCTGTCCCTCCATCGATAACACAAATTCCATGAACGCCAATGCCACCTCGCGATTGGGGGCACCGCGTAAGAGCGCGATCGGATCGACGCCCACCGAGGAGCCGCCGACCGGGGTGATGTAGCCCACGCGCGACTCAGCTGCGCCCTCGCGGCGGACGGCCTCGCTTTGAAAACGCCCAAAAAAGTCGATGCACATTCCGATCGCGGCGTCGCCCAGCGAGACATCGATCGGCACCTTGCCCGCCGCATCGGTGAAGTAACGCGCATTCGCCGCAGCCTGCTGGATCAACCGCAAGCCATCCAGCCAGCCTGCGGCCAGCAGGGTCGCCTCGTCCGCATCACCCTGCTCCAGGCGTTGCTGCATCTTTTGCTGGATCACCATCTCAAATGCCTTGGCCGAAGACCCGCTCTTGGTGGGATCCGCCAGTGCCACTTGTTTAAAAAACAGGGGCTGGGTCAAATCCTCCCAGGCCGAGGGCTCGCCCGCAAAGCCGAGGCGTTTTAACGAATCGCGATTGTAGGTGATGCCGAAGGCGGAAATGCAGGTGCCGATCCACAGCCCATCCTCATCGTAAAAAGGCTCGCCCGAGACCATTTGCGGAATGCTGGCGTCGGTGAACCACTCCGGTCGCCGCTCCAAAATGCCGGAATCCACGATTCGACCGGCCGCCGCTTGACGCCCGAAGTCGAAGGCACCACCTCCGAAGAACAGATCGATACCGATGCCACCCTGGTGATTGAGAAAGGCCCGGCGGGCCGCTTGCTCCGGGCTGTCCTCACTGGCCAGCGCTGGCAGCTGCACCCGGGGATTATCGAAGGCCGCTTCGATTTCGCGTGCCCATGGCCGCCCACTACCTTCCCAGCTCCGCCTGAATTCATTGAAATACTCGGAGGCGAGGTAGCGGGCGATTTCGCTGGTGCCGCCCACCAAACGCCACTCGATGCGGACAGTGCGCCCGGTATGCTCGCGGTAGTGCCGCGCGAATGCCTGGGTAAACTCGTAACGAATCGCTTCGTTGTGCGGAGTGATGATGACCAAGGTATCGTCGGCCCGCGCCAGCAGATCCTCCGCAGGCCGCAGCGCAAAGGGGATGCCCACCACGATAATAAGTGCGATGAAAACTGCGGCGATTCTGAGTATCATTTTAGGTTGGAACCGAGGTTAAAAGTCTGCCTGCGCACCAAGTGATTTCGCTCAGCGCGGCAACACCACCACGTCGCGAGGCTCCACCCGGGCCTCCCGTATCACGTCGGAAGCTTGAATATCCTCCTGGGGGTTGAGTTCAAAAATCTTCAGCTGCTGCCCCTGGCAGGCAAACCGATACTGCGCGACCTCCCCCAGGTAAACCGCCTCACCGACTTGGCCTTTGATGCCATTCGGCCCCTCCAGATGCTCGCCGTGCGAGAGCCGCCAGCACTCCGGCCGCACCGAAAGCGTCACCGGCTCATCCGTTGCAGGCCGCCAGTCCGCATCGCCGGGGTAGCCGTGAAACATGCCCAGCTCCGTTTTGACCACCAGGCAGTCCTGCTCCCGCCCGGCCACGACGCCCTCAATGAAGTTGGTCTCACCGATAAAGTCCGCCACCACTTTGGAGCGGGGCCGCCGGTAGACTTCCCCCGGCGTGCCGATCTGTGCGATGCGCCCGCGCTCCAGGATCGCCATTCGATCCGAGATCGAGAGCGCCTCCTTCTGATCATGCGTCACATAGATCGCGGTCAGGCCAAATGACTTGCATACCCGCCGGATCTCCAGCCGCATTTCCAGGCGGAGTTTGGCATCCAGGTTGGACAGCGGTTCATCCAGTAACAGGCAGCGTGGCCGCACCACCAGCGCCCGCGCCAGTGCCACCCGCTGCTGCTGACCACCTGATAACTGAGCCGTGCGCCGATCACCATAGTCCTCCATTTTGACCGAAGCCAGCGCCTCGGCTACCCGCTCTCTGATCTCCGCTTTGGGAACTTTGCGCTCCTCCAGCCCAAAGGCCAAATTCTTCTCCACTGTCATATGCGGCCAGAGCGCATAACTCTGAAACATCATTCCGGTGTTGCGCTTGTGCGGCGGCAGACGCGTCACATCATCCTGATCGAAGTGGATACTCCCCGCCTCCGGCACATAGAACCCGGCGATGCTCCGCAGCAAAGTGGTCTTACCGCACCCACTCGGCCCGAGCAGGAAGAAAAGCTCCCCTGGCTCCACCCGCAGCGTCACGTCGTCCAGCGCGGTGACCGAACCGAATTTCTTCGTCACTTGTTTTATATCAATCGATATCATGGGAAGCCTGAATTAAACAACAAACTCGTCCGGTCGAACCGGGCTGTGGTCCTCGAAGTATTCGACCAGTAAGGCCCGCGACTGCAGCCGGTGCAACGTGCGCTTCGAGGCTTCTCTAGCCAGGATCTCGCGTAACGTCGGGAAGCGTCCCCCACCCGATGCGGCATCGTAGGAATTCAGCGCCAGCACGATGCGTTCCTGCTCCCGGATGAGCGTTCCGTCCGGACGGCGTATTTCGGTCACCCGCAGGCTTTGTCCGCGGCCGGTCACCGTGGGCTCCAGCCCCATCAAGCTGCGGTGGTTGCGCTCGCGGAAGCTCTCCTCCACCAGTGCGGTCAGCTCCTCTCCCGTCACCGATGCGGTGACGACAAAGTTCTCAAACGGGATCACTTCCCACATATCCGCCACCGTCTTCACGCCCGGTTGCAAGGCAGCATCGGTGAAGAGCAGGCCATGCAGACAGGCATCCACCTGAATGTCGCGCTTGCGCAAGCCCGCCACAATCGCACTGCCGATCAAGCGCTCGTAGTCGCTCGGACGGCCCGGCGATGAGCTGAACTCAATGACCTCGGCCAATTCGCCCACCGGCGTCGCCAGCCGCTCGGCAGATGCCTCGACATCCTCCGCCGTCAAGGCAATGACTTCCGGATCCAAGCTATAGCGCGCGTCCATCAGTTCCGTAGTCGGTCGCACCGATAGCAGCTTGCGCGTCTCCCGGTTAAAACTTAATTCCAGATGCCCAAGATGGATGCCGAAGTAATTTGCCTGTGAATACGGCACCGAGTTGACCCGCCGCTCCGGCTGGTCACGGTGTGTGTGCCCCGCCAGAATTGCATCAATGTCGGGGAAGGCCTTGGTGAGCGCAAACAGACGGTTGGCCGCATCATCTTCATTCGACCAGGGGCGTACCCCCATGTGACAGGCCAGAATGACGGCATCCGGCTTTTGCGCCCGCACTTCCTGCATCACCGACCCCATCACCGGGACCGGATCAAAGGCTGCAAAGCCGGGCGTCAATTCCGGCAAGAACCAGTTGGCCATGCCCGGAGTCGTCATCGCCACCACCGCGATACGGTAACCATTCACCTCCTTGATCAGGTAGGGCAACAAGGAGGAGCGCTCACGCTCACCTTCTTTCCACACCCGGGCATCGTGCATGGATACATTCGCGGCCATAACTGGCATGCGCGAGGCCTCGACCGCACCGTGCACCGCCTCAATCCCCCAATCCAGCTCGTGATTGCCCAGCACCCATCCGTCATAGTCCAAATGGTTCAGACAGCGCAGCATGATGTCCCCCTGCGTTTGCAGACTCACGTCCGTGCCCTGATACAGGTCGCCCAAATCAAGCAACATGTGGTGGGGATGCATCCGCTTCCATTTCTTCAAAACGCTGGCACAGCGAGCTAATCCGCCCAGATCGCCCACCCCATCGTAGGTCGATGTGGGTAGTATGTGCCCATGTAGGTCCGTCGTATGAAAAATCGAAACGCGGTCCAGTTGGATCGGTGCCCCCTTCAGCAAACGCGGCAGCGCGGTCAGCAACAACGAGGCTCCACCCAGGCGAATAAAGCGGCGGCGTGAAATGGAATTTCTAATCATAAAATTGGTAGGAATAGGGACGAGTCGCCCCAAGAGGAGACCAGCCGAGCATCGAAACGACCAGGGCCGAGAAAACAAACCCGAGTTGCTACTTTCCGAATGGATATCTAATGGGACAATCCAAAAACAATCAGCAGTTTTCACGCCGACAACCCCGAAAGTGTTAAAGTCCGGTTACATTTTTCCGTCCTGTAAGTCATCCGACTTCAAAAACCGGTCCTCGGGCGGCTGTCACGAAACCACCCCCAGCATGTGGCCATCCGGGTTTGTGCTCCCCGACGCTTCGCCCCCACAGGACTCAAAGGAAAAACAAGCCTGCCATCACTCCGATCAGGCCGGTCGCCGCGATGCCGTAGATCAATCTGGGCTGCATTTGCCCACCCCGCTCCATTGCTTGGCCGAAGATGAAAAAAACAATCGGATGAACCAAAAACGGCATGGCAAAAACAAATGCGATCATGCTCGCAGCCGCCTCGCCCGCCATCCCTTCCTGAATGGCGGCAAACAAGCCGAAGTGCGACAGCGAGGACGTGGTCGACATCAGCGCATGATCCATTGCCATACCGGAAGCCGCCAGCAGCAGTAGTCCGCCGAAGACCGCACACAACTGCCAGCCAAAGCAAAACTGCATCAGGGCTTTTACCTCGGCCCGGTCCTCACCAGCCGCGCAACGCATTCGTAGAAGTGACCAAATGGTGAGCCCCACCCCGACGGCCGCGATGATTAAGGATGGCGTCCACAGCAAACCGCCCCGGTCGATACTCAAGGCCAGCACCGAAAAGACAAAAATATGCCCAAAAAATGGAATATTGATCATAATCGGCGCCCGCTTGGCCGCACCATCACCCAGGTCACCCGCCGTGCAGGCACCCGTTAAACCGGCATGCGATAAACCGCCTGCCATGGCGGGACCCAGATTCCGAACATCTGCGGTCTTCCCCAGCAGCATCAAAAGCGCAATACCACCAAACATCCATAGAATCTGTCCAAAGAATCCGTAGGTCAAAACAGCATTCATACCTGACAACCCAAAGGCCTCACCTATGCGCGAACCGCCAATGACGAAATTGGCCGCCAACACCACGGGGATACCCGCAAACAGCAGGCAACGTATCGCCGGACCGTGCGACCAGCGATAAAAAACCGCACCGAGACCGGCCGCAATCAGCATCACGAAAAAGATCTGCGGCAGGGCGATCAAATCACTGACTAGCCTCGCGATCGAATAGCCCAGCAGCAAAACCACAATGATCACCAGCATCTCCACCAGCCCCTTGTGCAGATAAAAGCGTTTATTCTGTATCGTGGCTTTGTGATCGATCAAAATGACTGCAATCACCAGACCCATGTAGGCAATCAAGGGATAGTAACGCCCTAAACTCGTTTCCGGCACGGTGCCCAGCAACACCCGCGTCAGCCCCTCGATGCCGAGTAGCATGAAAAAAGCGCGCGTAATAAAGATGACATGCGTCCGCCCGGTCCCAAAAAAAATCTCCTCCTTGGCATAGAGCACACTCGCATCCACCGGCACCTCTGCCGCAGAAAATATCCGCCGCAGTTGCTGCCCTCCCACGAAAAACGACGCAGCCAGGGCGATAATCGTCGACTGTGCAATCATCCCCAACATCGGGAAATCTCGCAAGCCCGGTTCAGAAACTCCGGTCGCCACCAGCAAATAGCCCATCAGCAGGCCGAAAATCACGATAATCAAAATCGCCGAATAGCGTGTGCCCGCCACCACCGCACGAGCGACCAGCACCATCGGAATGACGAAAAATAATGTGAGCCAGAACTGATTAAAAAGGTGCTGGTGGGCAATTTCCTGCATCGACTGAAGCGCAATGGGCATGATAAGTTTCTCTTAATTCAAGTCGTTGGAGAATTAGAATAGCAATGCCGATTGCTTGTCCACACTTATCGCAGCGCGAACCAACCCCGGGAAACTACTAGACGACACAAACACTGCTAATAGTCGTTTTCGCGGTTCATTCTAAGGTCGTCTGGATTCCGGATTCTCTCCTGATTCACAAACGCAAATCCAGCAGGTTACCGATGAGAGATTATTTTAAGACGACCCCGACCGCGACCGGTGAATTTGGAGAATTTGGCGGCAGCTATATCCCCGCCTCCTTGCAGGAGGAAATGGACAAAATCACCGAGGCTTACTACAGCATCAGTAAGTCGCATGCTTTTATTTCCGAGCTGCGCAGTATCCGAAAGCATTTTCAGGGGCGCCCGACTCCGGTGTATTTTTGTCAGCGGCTTTCTGATGTGGTAGGTGGCAGGATCTACCTGAAACGGGAGGATCTCAACCACACTGGCGCGCATAAGCTCAACCACTGTATGGGCGAGGCACTGCTTGCGAAGCAGATGGGTAAAAAGCGTTTAATTGCCGAGACCGGAGCGGGTCAACATGGGGTCGCACTGGCCACAGCGGCGGCTTATTTCGGCCTAGAATGTGAGATTCACATGGGCGAAGTCGATATCGCCAAAGAGCATCCGAATGTCGTGCGAATGAAAATCCTGGGAGCAGAGGTGGTGCCCGTTACCCATGGCTTGAAAACCCTGAAAGAAGCGGTCGACTCTGCCTTCGAGTCCTATCTGCGCGATCCGATTCATACGATCTATTGCATCGGCTCGGTGGTTGGCCCACATCCCTTTCCCATGATGGTGCGCGACTTCCAACGGGTGATCGGGATCGAGGCGCGCGAACAATTTCTCGAGATGACCGGTGAGCTGCCGGACAATGTGGTGGCTTGTGTGGGCGGGGGCAGCAATGCGATCGGCATGTTTTCCGCTTTTCTGGAAGATGAAAGTTGCTCGATCTATGGCGTGGAACCTGCCGGGCGTTCCTACGAAACGGGCGATCACGCATGCACCATGAAATTTGGTCAACCAGGCGTCATCCATGGTTTCAAATGCCAGTTACTGCAGGACGAAAGCGGCGAGCCCGCTGCGGTTTACTCGGTCGCCAGCGGCCTGGACTACCCCGGGATTGGACCGGAACATTGTTTGTTGGCTGCCCAGGGGCGTGTCACGTACACCGATGCCAATGATGCGGAAAGCATCGATGCATTTTATAAACTCAGTCGCATGGAGGGGATCATCCCCGCGCTTGAGAGTGCACATGCCGTCGCCTACGCGATTCGGCTGGCCCGCGAGAAACCGCGCCAATCAATCTTGGTCAATCTCAGTGGCCGGGGTGACAAAGATATCGACTTCATCGTGGACCAATACGGGCTGCCCGACGCAAAGGAAGGATAGAGGCGACGCATCCTCCGCGTTGGCTTACTGCGGGGGCGTCACCGGGTATTGCAAGCCGAGCCGGGCCTCATACCGCTCGATGGCATCAAGCCGGGATTGATTGAGCGCCTGGGCGCTTTCCAGGCGTTCCACCTTGCTGGGTTCTGCTCCTCTGCGCTGAGTTGCGCGGGCCGCTGATTCCCTGGCTGATTCGATCTGCTCGCTGTAAGGGACAAAATCAAAGCCACTGTCTGAGCGTCTCTCACCAACGACCCGTCCATCGCTCTGCTTGAGATAAACATACTCACCGCCAAAGGCGAGTAAAACCCGATCATCCGGATCACTCTCTTCCTGCTCCTGATCCAGGCTCAAGTCGGGCAACGCCTCCCATGCCGCCAACACCTGCTGCATAATTTGTAATCGGGTCTCTTTGCTCAGTTGATGAGCGGGCACCCGAAAGTAACCACCCTCCTGACCTTTAACGATCAGGTCATTCCCGTCAATCAGCAGCACCTGCGCGGTAAAGCTTTGCCCGGCCTCATTTTCAAGCCGCATCTGAGCGGTCAGGGCCTGTTGCTGGCTCACATTCTCGAGCACAGCATCCATTTCGTCGATCAAGCGCACCGCATGCCGGATGGTTTCCATCCGGCCGGATAGTTGCTCTTTCAGTTCCCGACCCCTGGCCCGAGTTTGCTCCGCACTCACCACCGTCTGATTCAGCCCGCTACGGCGGTCGGTAACCGCTGCCATCGACTCCGCATCGTCGAGATTCCCTTGCAGTTGGGCGTGATTCAAAACCAATCTTCGTCGAACCTCCGGCCAGGCCGCTGGATCGTCCAAGTTATACCTTTGGGATAAACGAGCAAAACCAGGATGCTGCTTCAAGTTGACAAACATATCTGTGAATTCACCGCCATGCTGCTGGATGTGCTCGGCTACCTTCAAGTCGGCGAGCTTGCCACCCCCAGCCGAGTCGTCGGCCGCGACAGCCAACCCGTTAAAAACAAAACAAAGCGACCCTACCATGCATACACCTGGCAACCGATCCCAAACCCTCAGCAAGAACTTAATCATCTGACGCCAGTCTGTGAAAACGGCACTCACAGGTCAAGGGATTTCAGTCTCACAAAGTCCACTGCCAGGCCACTCTCCGCCTCTACGTCGATCAGGCAGCCGTTGATCTGCACGTCAGCCTCGGCCACCGGGAAGCGGCGCTTCATGCCGTCGAGGAAGGTGGCAATCACCTGCTCCTTATCCCGGCCCAGCACGGAATCGTGTGGGCCACACATGCCAGCGTCGCTCTGGTAGGCAGTGCCGCCGGGTAGCAGACGCCCATCGGCGGTGGCCACATGGGTGTGCGTGCCGATGACCGCACAAGCCCTCCCCGCCAGATACCAGCCGAGGGCAATCTTCTCGGAGGTCGCCTCCATGTGCGCCTCGACAAAAACGGCATCACAGTGCTCCTGCAGGGCGGCCAGTTGCGCGTCCGCCGCCAGGAAGGGACAAGAGGATTTCAGGGCCAGGTAGTTGCGGCCCAGCACCGTGAAAATACCGAGCCGGAAGCCGTCCTGCTCAATCACCAGGTGGCGGCGGCCCGGATTATTTTCGGGCAGGTTGGCCGGACGACAGACGCGTTCGAGCGTCTCAATCTCGTTCTCAAAGTTTTTCTGATCCCAAACATGATCCCCCAGCGTGATGGCATCGATACCTGCAGCCAGGAGCTCCTCGGCAATTTTTTTAGTGATGCCGGCCCCACCCGCTGCATTTTCGGCATTCGCGATCACAATCGTGGCACCCAGTTCCTCACGCAGGCTGGCTACCCGCTCAATCACAAACCTGCGACCGGGGCGGCCGACGATGTCTCCTAAAAAAAGAATTTTTGGCATGAACTGGCAATAAAGCAGTCAATTAGGCCGGGCTGCAAGCCAAGGATCGAATTAGCTGGACTGGCAACCTGCTTTTAGTTTCGTGAGCCGAATTCACTGGAACGTCCCGTGACGATGATTGACTCAAATAACCAGGGTTACCACCGATAAGTCTATGAAAATCACTCAAATCCTTCTCTTTGTCGCACTGCTGCTACTGGGCAGCCATGCCATGGCGCAGCTCTCAATGCCCAATGTCTTTGGCGACCACATGGTATTGCAGGCGGATAAGCCAGTCAAACTGTGGGGTCAGGCGGCTCCCGGCACTGAACTGACCGCTGCTTTTGCGGGCAAGTCCTCGCGGGGCGTGGCCGATGACGCCGGGAGCTGGTCGCTCACCCTGCCTCCGATGTCAGCCTCCGCCGAGGGGGCCACGCTTTCTGTGAGCGACGGTGAACACACGCTGAATTTTGACGACGTGCTGGTCGGTGAAGTCTGGTTCGCCTCGGGACAGTCGAACATCCAGTGGTCGCTCCGGCAGATCGATCCGGATCAGGAGATGATCGCCGCTGCCGACTACCCGCACATTCGTTTTTTCCAAGCCCGGGCCACCTCGGACATAGCCCCCCAATCCGATGTCGCAGGCAGTTGGAGCGTCTGCACGCCCGAAAATGCCGCAGCCTACTCGGCGGTGGGTTATTTCTTCGCGCTAAAATTGCACGTAGAGCTCGATGTGCCGGTTGCGATTGTTCAGGCTGGCTGGGGCGGTCGACCGGTCGAGGCTTTCACCCGGCGCGAGGCATTGCTCAGTATCCCCGAGGGCCGTGGACTGATGCAACAGCTGGACCAGGCCGTGGCCAACTACGATGAGGCGGAAGCCCGCCGCCAACACGAGGAGGCACTCAAGCAGCACGCCGAGCAGCTCGCCGCATGGGAGGCCCTCCCCGAGGCGGAGCGCAGTCGCCGCGCGCCGCGCCGACCACGCCTGCAGGGCCATCCGGGGGACAATTCGAATAATCCCACCACCATCTGGAATGGTATGATCCATCCGCTGGTCGGCTACACCATGCGTGGAGCGATCTGGTATCAGGGTGAGTCTAATGCGCGCAGCGTCGATCAAGCCGCAGACTACGGGGCCTTATTCCGCACCATGATCGAAGACTGGCGTGAGCAGTGGGGCGACGATTTCCGCTTTCTGTGGGTGCAGTTGGCCAATTTCAGACAGCCCGTGGAGGAACCCGGCACCAATCACCCCTGGGCGATCGTGCAGGAACACCAGCGCCGCACGCTCACGCTACCCAAGACCGGGATGGCGGTGACCAATGACATCGGCGAGGCCGATGACATCCACCCCATCAACAAGTGGGACGTCGGTAAGCGTCTGGCCCGCTGGGCACTGGCCGACGAGTATGGCAAGGAAGTGCTCAAATCCGGACCGCTCTACCGGCACCACGAGATTGTGGGCGACACGGTTAAGGTCACCTTCGACTTCGTCGGCGATGGCCTGATGAGTCGCGATGGCGAGGCCCTGCGCCACTTTGAAATCCAGGATGCCGATGGTACGTGGCACTGGGCCCGGGCAGTCATTGAGGACAACTCGGTTCTGATCTCTCATCCCGAGGTCTCGCGCCCCGCCGCTGTCCGCTATGCATGGGCGATCAATCCGGTAGCTGCCAATCTGGTCAACTCGGAGGAACTACCAGCCTCGCTCTTCACCACTGAATGGAGTAACCGGGTCACCATTCCCGTCGCAGGCCGCGACCTGGTCGCTTACCAGGCCGCCCCTCTCCTCGAGCCGCGGGGTGGCGAGGCTTTTGCTGGCAGCAACTTCATTCATCCGCTCAAAACCCCATCGGGCTTCACGGTGACCGCCAGCCAACCGGGCGATCACCCCCACCACTTCGGCCTCTGGTGGCCGTGGAAATATATCCAACATGAGGATCGCCGGATTCTCTGCTGGGAACTGCAGGGCGGAAAAGGTATTGTGCGAGCCATCAGCAACGAGCCCACCCCGTCGGGCCTCCTTACGCACAGCGTCTTTATCGACCGCGAGGCACCGGGCGGGCCGCAAGTTAGACTGAATGAAACCACTGAAATCAGTGTTTCCGATATTCAGCAAGAGCCCGTAACCGGCTACTTCCTCGACCTTACCATCAGTCATGAGGTGGCGGGTGAAGAACCCATCACCATCAACCAATTCCGTTACAGCGGTCTGGGCTATCGCGGCACGAGCCACTGGGACATCGAGAACAGCACCCTACTCACCAGCGCAGGTGAAGGCAGAGAAGGTGCCAACGGAAGCCGGGCGAAATGGGTCCGCATCGAGGGCAGCAATGACAAGGGCGGCCAGGCTGGCGTGCTGCTAATGACTCATCCTGACAACCACAGCTACCCCGAAAATATCCGCACCTGGAACCAGCAGCACAACGGGTCGATCTTCGTTAACTTTAACCCGGTGATGCAGGAGGATTGGATCTTCCAACCGGGTGAGACCTATACCCGCAACTATCGTCTGTTCGTCTACGACGGCAGCCTTAGCCCGGCGGAGGCGGATCGGCTGCAGCAAAGCTATGCCGATTCCAAATAGGTTTTTTAAAATCGCTACGATCTCATTCCATGAATGACGAGTTTGATTTGGCTATTGACTGGCAAAACGGCGCCCCGTAGGCCTCTCTCCATGAAATATGTATGCCTACTGCTCTCATTTTTCGCCGGTCTCCTAACAGCTTTCAGCGCGGAAAAACCCAACATTCTGGTGATCCTGACCGACGACCAGGGCTACTCCGATGTCGGCAGCTACGGCGCAGAAATTGAGACCCCGGTCCTGGACCGTCTGGCCGAAAATGGCTTGCGCTTCAGTAATTTCTACAACACCGCCAAATGCCACTCCTCGCGCGTCAGCCTCCTGTCTGGACGCTGGTCACGTCAAGCGGGCGATGAGAGCCTCAAGCGCGCCGTGACACTCCCCGAAATACTCCAGCCGGCCGGCTACTTCACCGCCATGACCGGTAAGTGGCACCTGGATAAGCAGCCCACCGACTTTGGCTTCCAGCGCTACTGGGGGCACCTCTCAGGTGCCACTCACTTCTTTCGGGGGAATGACACCTTCCGCCTCAACGGCGAAAAGTGGGAAGTGCCGCAGGAAGATTTTTACGTCACTGTGGACCTTGCTGATTTTACCTTGGAGTTCATCCAGGAAGCCCGTAAAAAAAAGAAGCCTTGGCTTGCTTATATGGCCTTTAATGCACCCCATGCCCCGCTCCACGCCTTGGAGGTCGACTACAGGAAGTATGAAGGGCGCTATGCGGTCGGATGGGACGCCATTTACCAAGCGCGGGTAGAGCGCCTAAAGGAGTTGGGCCTGGTCGGTGCGAACTTCCAGGCTCCCGAGCGCCCCGACCACATTCCCGCATGGGAGGATCTGTCCGAAGAGACTAAGGCGTGGGAAGAGAAGCGGATGACCACCTATGCGGCTATGATTGACCGGGTGGATCAGGAAATCGGGCGGATCGTGAAAGACCTCGAGGCCCACGGCGAACTGGACAACACCATCATTCTATTCTTTTCCGATAACGGTGCCTGCCCGTATGATCGTCACCAGCTCCGTCCGGATCTCATGC
The DNA here is from genome assembly GCA_003566795.1 of Puniceicoccaceae bacterium. Taxonomy (GTDB): domain Bacteria; phylum Verrucomicrobiota; class Verrucomicrobiia; order Opitutales; family Coraliomargaritaceae; genus Coraliomargarita_B. Next base: position 15,617 of record PXBU01000373.1, read on the forward strand.
CATGGGACCCGCGCACCCGCTGGACCGACAGTACCGGCTGGGCTTGGGTGCGCAACGCCCCCTTCCGGTTCTACAAGCAAAACCAATTTGAAGGCGGCGCCGCCACCCCCGCAATTGTTCACTGGCCAGCCGGCTTGAAGACGGAGCCTGGAGCCATCATCGATACGCCCGCTCATCTGGTGGACGTGCTGCCGACTATCGCCGAAATCACGAGAGCGCGCATCCCGATGAGCTGGCCGGGGCGCGAGCCCACCCCACTGGCGGGTGTCTCCCTCGTACCCATCTTTGAGGGGAAACATCTCACACGCCGCCCCATCCACCTGATGTTTGAGGATGACCGCGGCCTGCGGGACGGCGATTGGAAGCTGGTCAGTTTTCAAGCCAAAGCCTGGGAGCTCTACAACCTGGCCGAAGACCGTGCCGAAACCGTCAACCTTGCGGACAAATATCCGGAGATCGTCGAACGCATGGCCGCAGAATGGCATCGTATGGCCAGAGAAGAGGTTCTGGCCACCGAGGAAGAGCAGCGCCCCGCCTCAGACGAAGGCCCGCCGCATCGGCATCCCCAATGGACGGATTTTTCCTGCAACGCCAAGTATGTGATCGACTAGCGGACGAGCAGACACTTTCGACCTATCGTAGCGGAATGGGGAACCCATTTCGAACCAACGTGGCGAAATCGGAAACCCATTTCGAACCAACGTGGCGGAATGGGGAACCCATTTCGAACCTGGAGACCGACCAGGCCACTGCGGTGAGCCCGTCACCCGGGCTTCTGCACCACCCAAAAGCGGCAGTCGTCGGAAAAAGCCTCAACTTCCGGCGATTCCTTACAGAGTTCCGAGCGCATCAAGCTCACCTCCAGCTTAAACCCGGTCGCTTGCAACAATGATTCCATCTCCGCCACCGTCGGCACATGCATGAAATGCACACCGCCGCCCACTGCTTCCGCACGGTCACCAAAGGTCTCTAGTTCGGGCGACTGCTTGCCTGCCGCCCAGCGTTCACGCTCTGCCCGCCAAAATGACTGGTGCGGCGACCGCTCCCGATCATGGGTGGTAAAGGTAAACCAGGCCCCCGGACGCAGCACACGCTGGATTTCACGCAGTGCCTGCTGGCGATTTTTCGCCCCCGGAATCTGCATCAGCCCGTTGAAGCCAAAAATCGCTCCGTCGAATATTCCATCTTCAAAATTCAGTGCGCACGCGTCCGCTACCTGCGACGGGATCGAATATTCCAGCAGTTTCGTCAGATGGCGCAGGCGCTGGATCATCGGACGCGAAAAGTCGGTCGCCAGCACATTCCGAAAGCCCAGCTCATGCAGCCCGATCGCGATGCGCCCCACCCCGCAGCCCAACTCCAAAAGCGTATCCTCCGGCTTAAATAAGCGGGTAAAGATCTTTTCTTCCGAGAGCCATAGCCCCAGCTGGGAGGCCGCATCGGCATAATGAGCCACCACTTCGTCGGCCTCAAAATAAGATTTTATTGATTCGGAATCCATAACAGTCAGCCGCCAGCACTGTGCCGAAAACAGAATTTGGCAACCGCATTCACAATGCTTCCCTGTTGCATGCGGAACAAATCCCTCCAAGGTGGGCTCTAATCGTTTTGTTTGTGTCTCTACTGAAGACCATAATCTTACTTGTCATAGCTGCCGCCCTCGCGTCCAGCGGTCTGCTGGTACCCGCCCACCTGCGCGCAGTTGACCCCGTCACGCTGGATGCCGCCGGGGCACAGGGCCCGTCCAATGCCGCCAAAATCGCCGAGAGTCTGAATGCCGCCCGCACCGGTCCGGCTCAAATTCTGGCCGAGGCCACGTCGACACCGGATGAATACGCCCCAAAAATCCAGCAACTCTTCGAAAGCCGCCCCGCACTGGCACTGATCGGCGGGC